>CANFFA010000200.1 GCA_947445425.1 Paludibacteraceae bacterium | reverse complement strand
TTGTAATACCAACTGAATATAAAATGACCAATACTGTAATGGAGATTCCTTTGTATAAAAAGGCGTTTATCTTGTGGAGCTAATTTATGGGAGTAAAAATATTAAGTGGAAGCTTTTGATGCGGTAATAAATAATTATCTGGTGGAATATTAAAATGCCCTATCTTCACAGCTATGAGGATAGGGCATTTTTTATTTGTTGATGCTTTGTTATTTGCTAAACTGATTCTTCCACTCTTCTTCTTTGAATCCGACTAGAACTTTGCCTTCAGCAACCAAAATTGGTCGTTTGACCATTAATCCATTACTTGCCAAAATGCTAATGAGTTCATCTATTGAAAGAACCTTCACTTTATCTTTCATGTTTTGTTCTTTATAAAGTAAACCGCTGGTATTAAAAAACTTACTGATGGGTAGACCACTCATGGACAACCAAAGTTTCAATTCATCAACAGATGGATTTTCTTCTTTAATAGGGCGATAGGCATATTCAATTTCATTTGCTTTTAACCATTTTTCGGCTTTCTGGCAGGTTCCGCACTTCGGATAGCACAGGACCATAGGAGATTTATTTGACATATTATGAGTTGTTTTATTTTAGACTTTGACTAATTAAGTAATGAGATAGATATAATGTCCTATTTTAGAAAGAAATGGTACGCCGATTTACACGGTCTAGACGGATTGAAAACTGATAAAAAAATGCAAGCATTTTTGATTAGAGCGCAGAATCAATTGACGTAGTCAATTATAGATCCGTTTTTTTTATCCGTATTTTCTGTGTAAATCCGCGTTCCATTAATTGAATAATAGGATATTATTTAATTCCCATTATTTATTTAAAAATGGCTTTAAATACATCATTTCCATTTGCATAAATTAGCAATGCAAAAAGAAACATCATTCCTGCCGATTGAGCATATTCCAAAAACTTATCGTTTGGCTTACGACCAGTTATGATTTCATAAAGTAAAAATAATACATAACCACCATCTAAAGCTGGTATCGGTAGGAAATTCATAAATGCTAGAATCACAGAAAGTAGAGCAGTCATAGACCAGAAAATTTGCCAATCCCAAGTTTTAGGGAACATTTTTCCAATACTTCCAAATCCACCCAATTGCTTAGAACCTTCTTTGGTAAATACCAGTTTCAACTGTTTCACATAGCTGATCAAGGTTCCCCATCCGAGTTTCACTCCTGCCGGAATAGCAGCAAAGAAGCCATATTCTACTTTTTCTGTTTCAATGAAATTAAAGATAGGTTTTACTGCAACCCCTAGCTTACCGGTTTCACTTAATTGAGCTTTAGAAACTAATAATTCACCATTACGAACATAATCAATTTCAACCAGATTGTTACGAGATGAATCCAAAACAGAAGCGATGTCTTGAAAAATAAACAAGGCCTTACCATTGATCCCCACTATACTATCTCCCGCTTGTAAAGTCGCTTTTTCTGCAGGCGAACCAGGGCTAACCTCTTCAATCACAAATGGAAAACGAATGGAGACGAAATCGGTTTGTTGTGCTGCTAATACTTTTTGTGAAAGATCTGCAGGAAGGCTAATTTCCACCACTTTATTCGCTCTAGAAACGCTTACTTTTTGTTTGCCATCAATTAATAATTTTTGAACAATCTCCGATCTTTCTTTCACAGCTTGACCGTCTATACTGACGATATTATCACCATTTTTAAATCCATTCTCAAGTAAAATGGATGAAAATTGAAGACCATATTTTGCATTTTGAAGTGGTAGTGTCTCTTCACCCCAAGTAAATAGAACACCTGCAAAGATTACCATGGCCAAAATGAAATTTACCAACACCCCACCAATAATAATCGGCAAGCGTTGCCATACTGAACGGGCACGATATTCCCACTCTTGTGGTTCTGCTGACATCTGTGCAACATCCATGGACTCATCCACCATTCCAGCAATTTTACAATAACCACCCAAAGGTAACCATCCAATACCCCATTCGGTAGTTTCAGGATATTTGCGCCAGTCACCTTCTGGAAGTTCATCTAATGGAATTTGTTCCAATACAGGTTTCTTCTTATTATCCAACATGGTATCGCCATCCGCATCCAATTTTGGGCGCTCATTCGCAGGAACATTTGCAGCAAAGAATTTAACGTCCCACTTTCCATTTATCTTTTTTGCTCTAAGCAATGAAAAATTGGGATTGAAAAACATATAGAATTTGTCTACACGCACTTTGAAAAGGCGTGCAAAACCGAAATGTCCCAATTCGTGTAAAACGACTAAAATTGAAAGACTAAGAATGAGCTGTATGGCTCTAATGAAGAAAGTTTCCATGTGTATTTGTCTGTTTATTTGAGTAAGTTCTTGATTTGGTTGGATGTCTATTGTTAAAGTATAACTAATTTCTAAGCCCTAGCTTATCTACTTGTTCTTTAGTAAGCTTTCGCGTTACCAAATCTGTAGCCACATAATCTTCTAAAGTTGGTTTGGCAATAAATTCAGCTTTTGCCATTACAGTTTCAATGATATCGCTCATTTGTAAAAATCCAATTTTATCTTTTAGAAAGGCAGCGACTACAATTTCATTTGCAGCATTAAGAATGCAGGGCATATTTCCACCCTTTTCCATTGCATCATAGGCATAGCTAAGGTTTCGGAAGCGTTTTACGTCGGGCTGCTCAAAAGTGAACTGTGAACATTGCGTGAAGTCAAAACGTTGAAAATCGGTTTTTATTCTATCAGGATAGGTAAAAGCATACTGAATGGGCAATTTCATGTCTGGCATTCCCATTTGCGCTTTGATGGAACTGTCGGCAAATTGAACCATAGAATGAATGATAGATTGTGGATGTACCACCACTTCAATTTGCTCTGCACTCACACCAAAAAGCCATTTGGCCTCAATCACTTCGAAACCTTTGTTCATCAAGCTAGCCGAATCGATGGTGATTTTCGCTCCCATTTCCCAATTGGGGTGTTTCAAAGCTTGTGCCGAACTAACATGTTTTAATTCTTCTAATGATTTGGTACGAAAGGGTCCACCGGATGCCGTCAGAATTAATTTTTCAATTGGATTATTTCCTTCGCCTGCTAAACATTGAAAGATGGCAGAATGTTCGGAATCAACTGGTAAAATACTAGAATGAGAACTTGCTGCCAAGTCACTAATCAGCTCTCCAGCAACGACTAGTGTTTCTTTATTGGCCAATGCAATCTTTTTACCAGCCTTTACCGCACTGATCGTTGGTTGTAGTCCAGCATAGCCTACCATAGCCGTTAGTACAATGTCAATGGGTTGCATCTCCGCTACCTGCGCAATGGATTCATCTCCAGCAAAAACCTTGATGGGTAAATCGGCCAAAGCCTCTTTTAATTGTAGGTAATGTGCTTCGTTCCCAATAGCCACCATTTCTGGCCTGAATTTACGAGCTTGTTCTATTAATAAATCCACCTGATTATTGGCTGTTAGGGCATAGACTTCAAACAGGGAGTCATTTTTGTCAATGACTTCTAAAGCCTGCGTACCAATAGATCCTGTAGAACCTAAAATAGCAATTTGTTTTTTGGGAATATTATCGTCCATATAATTAATCATTCAACGTTAAAAAATAATCACTTCCTCAGGGTTGATTGGTTTTCCTTGTTTCCAAAGTTCGAAATAGAACTGATTACCAGCCTTTTTTCCAGAAGAACTCCCCGTAAGGGCTATACTTTGTCCACCTTTTACAGTGTCTCCAACTTTTGCAAGTAAACGGGTATTGTTTTTATAAATGGAGAGATAATTGTTTTCGTGTTGCAGTTGTATCACCCAGCCAAAATCGAAAGTAAAAGCTGCATAAACCACAGTACCCCCCAATACGCTGAGAACGCTTTCATTAGGGGAGGTGATTAAGTAGATACCAAATTGATTTTCTGCTATATCGAAAGAAGACGAGATTACTCCACTGGTGGGCCTAAAGAAAACATACATATTCTCATTGGGTTTCGTTTCTATACTGGCAAGGTTGAATTTCTCTTCTTCCTCGTATTTGGCTGTAAATTCTTTTTCCTTTTCTGTCTTTTCAATAAATACTTTTGCTTTCTCTTTCAACTCCACTTTATCCAAAGAAGCTACAGAATCTGGTTTTAATTTACCGTTAATGATCTCTTTTACAAGTCCCAAATATCCCCTTTGCAAGTCAATTTGCTTTAACATGGAATCAGCACGCATGGACTCCTGAATGATATTAGCTCTATTACCCGTTTCGCCATAGCCAGGTAAATAATGTTTAATAGGTGTAGTGAAAATAAGAACGGTCAAAAGTACAAAGGTGAGTACAATAAAGGTAGAGCCCCACATAAAGACACTAAAACGAGATAGACGAATATGCCATGATTCCTCCAAGGTGTTCTCATTGAGTATGGAAACACGGTACTTAAACCGCATTTTCTCTATAAAAGGAGTTAGTTTGTTAAATTGTAGTTTCATCTGATATTTATAGCAACGACTAAGTGCGTACAAAAGTAAGAATTTTTGACTGATAAAAAAAGTGTATACATATAAGGACTTATTGTGACAATACTCTTGTCTAATTCGTTCTTTTTCCTTCGCTCATTCACTCGAACATCGTTCCCTACATCGTTTCCATTACTGTTTTTGCTGTATTATATACGAATGTGATGCGAATGGACATAGATGGACAGCGCAATGAATTTATCTTTGTTATTTATTTTCTTGCCATTTGTACAAGATTTATCGTATACATCCGCCTATTGATAGGTCGTTTCCACTATAAATTTAATCTTTATATATCTTATGTGCCCTTAAAATATAGCAATTTTGATAATTCACTCACTCTACCTATATTTATATCATTTTATAAATACCTCAAATACAATAATTTAATATTTATTTTCCATTTTTATTTAAAATAAACTCCAATTCATTAGGTTGGTAATATAAAACCGACTACTTTTGCACCCGCTTTGAGAGAGAAGCTTTACCCATAAATAATATATAATTCACAATTACTAATTAAGCCTAGCTAAATTAGTCAAATGAAAAATAAATTATTTTTTTTCCTCAAAAGCTTGTCAGTTTGAAATAAAGCAGTATCTTTGCACCCCGTTTGAGAAACACCGCTTTCGAAAATCAAACCAAACACAATTAATGGATAGGGAGCTATTCTTTAATAACACAAGAAGTCTTTTTAAAACAATCACTGTGAAGTGAGATAAGCAAATTAAAATTGCAAATTAAAAAGCATCGATCTTTGAAAATACATGAACAACAAATAATGTAGTATAAGGAAAGGTAAAATTATTTTTTATACCACGTCAATTTTCTACAATAAATTAAAGAGATAGCATCCGAGCAAAATAA
>CANFFA010000199.1 GCA_947445425.1 Paludibacteraceae bacterium | reverse complement strand
TCTATTTACGGTTAATTTGTTTGATTTTTCGGCGCAAACATGGAAGTTAATACAGCCGAAATATGATACCAGTGATGCATTTGTTGCGAAGTATAATGTTGTAGAACAGGGGGCTGATCCTACGGGAAATACCGATAATACCGCTCTTTTTCAGCGGTTGTTAGATGCTTTGGGTTCAAGGGTCAGCTCCACAGGAGGTCTGAAAAATGGTGGTGTCTTATTTGTTCCCGAAGGTCAATATATGATTCAGGGACAATTGATTATACCCAAAGGAGTTACACTTCGGGGGGAGTGGGAAAAGCCGGTAAAAGGTTCCCCCGTGAAAGGAACCATTTTGAAAGCATATTACGGTGCAGGTACAGATCATGGTACAAGTCTGGCTGATTGGCAAATATTTGAAAGTAAGGCTTTTATTACGCTTCAACCAGCTGCCGCCGTGAAAGATTTGACGATATGGTATCCCAATCAAAATGCAGTTAATGTAATGGCTTATCCTCCGTCCATCCTTTTTGGACAATCAGGTTATTTCGGCGGAAGTAGCTGTAATGCTACTCACATTACATTTGTCAATTCTTATTATGGAATTTCTTTGTCAAAAAACAACGGTGGAGCATCCCCCTTTATTTACGGTATTTATGGTACCCCGCTTTCCTGTGGTATTGAGATAGACAATATTGGTGATGTAGGTCGAATTGAATTAGTAGATTTTTCTCCTGCTTATTGGGCTGGTTCGGGTTTGCCTAATTCACCTAGTATCGGTGGAGTGTACTCCAGTTGGATTTACAACAATGGCGTGGGGATCACCATGCGTCGAAACGATTGGTCAAATTGTTGTTTTGTAAAAGTAGAGGGCTATAATAAAGGCTATTATGCGAGTTCCTCAATATCAGACAGTACAAAATGTGCCAACGGAAATCATTATGGATCTGAATTTAGTAACTGTAAGTATGCAGTGTATGCCGATAGGGTAAATGTGGTGGGTCAAATGCACACCCGCTACAAGATAACAAATTGCGAATATGGATTTTATTTGGCTGATTGTAAAGATGGCGTGATGCAAATTATGGCTTGTGAACTAAATGCCACCAAATCGGCAATTTATATCTCCTCCAATACCAAATCGAAAGTATTGATGAATCAAAATATCATCAATAAAGGGGGCGTGGATCTAATGGGGGGTGTCGTTTCGATGTCCAACAATACTTTTAGCACCCCAGCACCTCAAATTACCCTTGGTTCGGATGTGCGTTCTGTCATCACAGGAAATAGCTTCCAACAAGCTGTTCAAATTAAGAATTATTCAAAATTTGAAAATACCATTGACCACAATCCGGTGGTAATGTCAACTGTGCCAACATTTACATACAAAACCTCTGATGATATTAAACAAAAGCCGGCGAGGATGGTGATGTATTTAGCCTCTGATTTTAAAGTGGATACTTTAGCGGTTGATAATAGTGCGCATCTTCAAACAGCTTTAAATAAGGCCAAGACCGATGGTGGTGGTATTGTTTTTATACCTCCGGGTCGTTTTAGGTTTCAGGCTAATTTAATTATTCCTTCTGGTGTTGAATTAATAGGTGCTGTGGATAATAAATGTGATCCACAAGGTTGTGGAACCGTATTGGAAGTGCTCGTTGGGAAAGGGCAATCCGATACTTCCACTCCATTTATTTCGATGGAACCCGGTAGTGGTTTGCGGGGGGTGACTTTCAATTATCCAAAGCAGTTGTCAACGCTTTTGCCTAATATTTATAAATACCCATATTGTGTTCGTGGAAATGCCAATACTTATATTGTCAACACAAATTTTCGTGCTACTTATAAAGCCATAGATCTTTATACCAATAAATGTGATAATCATTATGTGGATTACCCTGCAGGCCATGTTTTTAATGTCGGTATTCGTGTCGGGGGAGCATCCAGCAATGGTATTATTAGTAACGCCCAGTTTAACTGTTTCCCTTATACCTGGGGGATGCAATCGAAGTGCGGCTATTTTCCGAACTCACCGGATCCAACCAAAACTGTTGGAAAGGATAGTATCTTTAGCTATATGCTTCGCAATTTGCAGTTTATGATTTTAGGGAATTGCAATAACCAAACTTTATACAATAATTTTGCTTACGGCTCTGCCAAGTCCATCATTCTCTCTTCGATAGATGGAACCGGCCCTAGTGGAATCTCATTGGGTACAGCTTTGGATGCAGGGGTTAAAACTTTCAATTTTGAAGCTATTGGTACAGGCGGTTTCGATTTTATTAATACACAAATTGTTAGCGTACCAGGACCGCTTTCTAATGGAACTAACATTGTTGCAAATCAAACTTTAATGAGATATGTGGAAACATCATCTAAATTTACAGGTAAATCAACTTTTTACAGCGCTGATTTTTGGGGAGCTCCTTATGATATTTCCAATCAAATTCAAGGTGGGACCATAGATTTGCAAACTGCTCATTTTAGGGGGTCAGGTAAAAAAATATTTGCAGAAGTGGCTGCCGGTGCAAAATTCAACCTGATGAATTCAAATCTTGACCCTCAAGTGAATAATGTATTGGTAAGTGGAACTTTGTCAAAATTTAATATTCATTCCTCCATCATCAATTCAACAGGCATCAACATAACCGGATGTGGAGTTTGGCTCAACAATATAGAACCTATGGCATCTGTTTCACCCTCTTCAAGCGTTTTTTTACCACGAAAGGGGTGGATAGCCACTGCCTCTGTTTCCAATTCGAATGCCGGAAAAGCAATTGACGGAGTATCTACTTCAACTTGGACTACAGCTACTATTTTGCAAAATGCAGGCCAATGGTTTAAAGTGGATATGCTTCAACCTCAAATCTGTACAGGTATTTATTTAGATGTTCTAAAATCTACTGATATCCCTGTTTTATGTACCATTTCCGTTTCTATGGATGGAACAAACTGGACGGTTGTTGGAACAGGAATTGCTCAAAATCAGATTATGTTTAGTTCTAGACAAACTGCACGTTATCTGAAAATTGAGCAGACAGGAAGCAGTGCAACAAGTCCGTGGACAATCAGTGAACTCTATGTAATGGTTGCCGATAATATGTTGCCCCAAACTCAAAACTACTTTGGTAGCGGGGGAAAATTGGATGGAAGTTGCTGGAGTATAAATAATAATGGTCCCTTTACTTCGGCCATGCTTACAACAGGCGGCACTATTTTGAATTTCAACAATGTCATTACCACAAACCCCACTGTGCCAAGTACAGATCTGTTGTTGAGTGGAATAAATGTAACGCAGGATTTAACTTTTCCAGCCGGCGCATTGATCAGAAGTTATAATAATACCGGCAATTTAACCGTAGAGGTCAGTGCCGGCAAAACCTTTATCTGCAATACGGGATTTTCAGGAGTGGCTACTGCCAGTGTCACTAAAAATGGAGAGGGTGTTTTCCAAACCATCGGAGGAACTTATGGGGGCGGTTTTACACTCAATGGGGGAACAATAGTAGTCAAAACGAATTACGCCATGGGTGGAAATGCAGTCCCGGGAGCATTAATAATAAATGGTGGAACGATTGCTGCAGATGCCAATTATGATTTTTCGGGGAAGTATTCTCTGATTACAATTGGTGGTGATTTTACATTGGGATCTACTGTTTTGCCAGCAGTTGCAAAGGCAAATTTAACTTTCAAAACAGCTACTCCACTCGGTAATGCCACACGCACCATTACCATCGGTGGGACAGGAGTCTATACCTTGGGTGGTGTGATGAGTGGAAATTCGGGAGTAGGATTAATCGTCCATGCCACTGCTGCTGGTTGCCTAACTTTATCGGGTGCCAATACCTATACCGGAGTTACAAAAATAAATGCCGGAACCTTAGTGCTTGGTGCTTCCGGTGTACTTCCGGATGTTAGTGCTTTGATTTTAAATGGTGGAACTTTGAAAACCGGGGCATCAATTGGATTTTCAGAAAAAATTGGAACACTTGCTTTGACCGATTACTCCACCATTGCCTTGGGCGCAAATCTGCATAGCTTGACAATTTCAGATAGTCATTTAGTTGATTGGACAACGGGAAAGGTGCTGACCATTACTGGTTGGTTGGGTGATAAACAATCGAGCGGTACGGCAGGGAAAGTATTTGTAGGTGTAGGAGGATTAACAACCAGTCAGTTAGCACAAGTCACTTTTAAAGGATTTGCAGCAGGTGCCCAAATACTCAGTTCCGGCGAGTTAGTCCCTTCGGTAGATTTGCCACCCGGAGCGGCTTATCAGCACTTTATCATGTATGGCCAAAGCTTGTCAGTTGGTTTTCAGTCTTATCCTTCCTTAAGTGTTGAGAATGTGCCTGGTAACTATATGATAGGAAATCAAGTGTGGATTAATAATGGTAATACTAATTTATGTAACTTTACCCCACTGATTTCGAATCTTTGTGCCAATGATGCCAATGTGGCTTTGTCAAGAACAAATGGACGGGGTGAAGCTGCCATTACTGCTATGGTCAACCATCTTCAAAAGAGAGTCCCTAACTACGGTAATACTATTTCAAGTTCTTGTGGTACAGGAGGAAAGGCTATTGAAGAGTTATCTAAAGAGTGTCAGGTGCTGCTTAGTAATTCTACTGTAAATGTACCTTCAAGTGTTCCGACAAATCTTTATAATGATTTTAGTTCAACGATCAATTCGGGAGCTACCATCGCAAGAACGACCAATAGCCCTATCACTTGTCCTGCGATTGTTTGGATGCAAGGGGAGTGGAACTATACGCTACCCTCTACATCAACTGGACTTATTGCCGGGTCTAAGCCTAACGGTGATAAAAGTAGTTATAAATCACTCTTGCTAACCCTAAAGAATAATATGCAAAATGACGTGATGAGTAAGTATAAACAACCTGCAAAACCATTGTTTATTACTTATCAAGTTGGTGCCCAGTATACAAGAGGGAAAGAATTAGCAATCGGTATGGCTGAACTTGAAACATCTAACGAGAATGAAGATGTGATTTGTGCAGGTCCCGTTTATCCGGTTACCGATCGTGGAGGTCATCTTGATCCGAATGGATATCGCTGGTACGGTGAAATGTTAGCAAAAGCATATTACAAAACCAAAATCGAAGGGCAACGTTTTATACCGTTACAGCCCAAACTGATTTCAAGAACAACAGATGCCAATAAAATTAAAATTCAATTTCAGGTGCCAAAGTTACCATTGGTATTGGATGATAAAACCTTGGCCAAGGTGCCTGATTATGGTTTTGCAGTCTACAACGATAATGTAAAAATGGTAATTTCTTCTGTAGTTGTACAAGGAGATTGCGTCTATTTGACTTGTACTGCGAATTTGAATGGTGTGGTGGAAGTTAATT
>CANFFA010000198.1 GCA_947445425.1 Paludibacteraceae bacterium | reverse complement strand
GCACATTAATTGTTGACTTTAGAGTGCCGTCACTTCGTTTCTCATGCCTTACGGCAATAATTCCCAGTGGAGTTGGATATGTACCTTCTACCCATTTCAAATCTCCCAAATGAGGTTCTATTCTTACTTTTCGACAACCCGCTTCAAGAATAGTAATCCCCAGCACATGTTCAGAGAGCCAAGCCGTTGAGCCTGATGCCCATCCGTGACAAAAGCTGTTGCGCAAACCTTTATAGCAATAATTACCATATTGAGCATGTACATCCACTTTTCCTGGGGGTGTTATTTCATCAATACGACCAGCATTTTCTAACCATTTCAGATCAAAATCCTCCCAAAAAGTGGTCGCGCCAAGCTCAAGCATTCCACCCCAGTATTTACGGATTAAATTGATAGAACCCTCATAATCTCCTGCCATGGCCCGTGCCTGAAGTACGTAGTATCCGTAAAAAGTAGATACACCTTCGGTAGGGTTTACCGCCAAAAAAGTATCATTAATCTTTTTGGCATCTTCTAATCCCGACAAAGCCAACAAGGCAGCACCAGATTTGTTGTTATTTGGATCTGGAATGTGCTTTTTAAGTAGCTGAATGGTTTGGGAAAAATCATTTTCCCTCTCTTTATCTTTTAAGGCAGTGGCAATTTTTTTACCAGCATCAAAAGTCATTACCATCATCGATTGTAATCCCGCATGAATGGCTTCTTTATTGGGGCTTGTTGGCCAATCAAGAAAGCGCATACCTTCCATATTCTCTTTTCCATCTGCACCGATTTTTTTCTTAAATAAATCGAGAATGGCGAAAATAAAATCCTTGTTTTTATCCAAATATCTCAAATCACCATTATTCATATACCATTGATATTGAATCAATATCCACCACATAGAATAAGAACTGATTCCATTCATGTATTCCGGCAATTTGGTAATATCACGAATTAAATCTAAACTTTTGGGTACCACTTCATTGTATCCAAATACAGAAAGCATGGTCATAATTTCAGGATGCATATCGCCCACCCAAACCAATCGGTCACGTTTGATACCATCCCACAAAAAGTTCTGCATATTCAAATAAACCGTATAGGCACCAGTTTGCCAAATTTGGTTTAATCGTTCATCGCTCGATTTAAACGAGCCCAACCACGGAATATCCCGTTGAACAGCTATAGCTCTCACTTCTTTTAATTTCAGTTCTCTTTTTTGGTCAAGCAATTCTATTTTTGCAAAACGGAAACCACTGTTTCCAATTTCTATAGTTCCCAGCCAAGGCAATGATAAAACATATTCTCGTATGGCATGGTCGTTCGTAGCAGATGATCTTTCCACTTCACTCATGGCTTCACTCACCGATTCGCCCAAAGTGATCTTTACTCTAACTGGTGAATTTTCGGCATGCATACCTGTTACTACCTGAATACCACCATGCAATTCTTTTCCGAAATCAAGTAGAATAGCACTATTTATTCTATCACCACCTTTTACAACACATAAATTAGAACCTAATAGATCGGCTTGGCCATTACCTTCCTCCAACAGTTTCTGTGAATTGACTATATATTTCCCTGAAGTGTCCGATTGCCAAACAACACTTTTAGGTGTAAGGTAGATTCTCGAAAAAACATCCGGCTTCTGATTATTGGTTTTTTGGGCATTACATAAGCCTGAGAATATCGAAAACAGGATGGTGAGATACGTGATTTTATGCGAATTCATACAAATAGCGTTGGTTGTTTAATTTCTTACACTCTAGTTGAAGACTTGCTAAA
The DNA here is from genome assembly GCA_947445425.1 of Paludibacteraceae bacterium. Lineage (GTDB taxonomy): Bacteria > Bacteroidota > Bacteroidia > Bacteroidales > Paludibacteraceae > Paludibacter. The sequence goes on along the minus strand of CANFFA010000198.1, from coordinate 3,602 downwards.
AGATTACCATCACAGAGCCTCCATTTTTCAAAAAATCATCTCCGGAAGTCAACCACATTGGTCAATCTTCCGGTGATGTAAAACTATGTTGCTAATTTTTCACAATACGACTGCCGACTATTTCATTGCCTATCTGAAGTCTATAAAGATAAATTCCATTTGGTATAGAAGCACCTTCGAAATTTGTTCCGTTCCATTTAACTTTATAGTCACCAGCTAATTCTGATTGATTCACTAATTCAATAACTGTTCGTCCAGTTAACGATAGAATAGTTAATTTAACTATGGCTGGATCTTTAACAGTATAGCTAATTGTTAATTCGCTCGAGAAAGGATTGGGGTAACAAGCCGTTTTGATTTCAGAAATATTAATTGAGTTAAATCCTGTAAGCAGATTCAATTTGCCTTCAATTGCATTTCTCATGTGATCATCAATTCTAGTCTTATTTTTCTCCCACAACGCTTTCGATTCAGGATACCAGTTTAAGTCACCCAATGGTAAGCCTTCTATTGATCCAATTAACAATGCAGGGTTATTATATACTCCATTAAATAGAGGCCAAGTCAAGTTATTTGAAACATCCCCGTCTGGATCCCAAAAATATTGTGTCCAAGAAGAAACGAGTGGCACTTTATCGGCCGCATAATTCATAGCATGCACCATTGTAGCTGGTTTTGTCCATTTCACAAAATTATCTGACATGGTGTAAATGCGTGCATCAGCCCATTGTGGGTCAGTATTTTCGGTATTATTGCCTGCATTCCAATATGGAAATCCTACTGAATTATCGAATATATTGGCTTCTCTTGAAACTGCAGCCGAATCCTTAGTGTAGATAAGCGGCATATAGTTTAGTACTATTTTATTGTCAATTTTACCTTGTACATTGAGGTCATTCAGCATGGTATAAAATTTCGGATTGCGATAATGCATATTATATTCAACAAACTGAACTCTTTTTGAAGGCAATACTTCTCCTGAAATAGTATCTGCATAAATCATACAAACCTTAGGATGAGCTTTTTTGGATCCTGGCATCGGCTCCCAGGACTTTGTCCAAGGTTGTGTTTGCATATCAAACATCAAGTTATTTGTCCAGTAGTACTCATTTTCGAAAATACACCAGTCAATCTGACTTTTTTGCTCTACAAAGGTGTTGTGATCCCATTTACTAAAATTATTTTTATGTAGCCCAAAACCTGAAGCATGCATATTGGTTCCCATACAAACAAAAGTGTTATTTTGAACTAATATATAATAAGCGACTTATATAAATGCGGTTAATTTTCTCAAATCTTCGTTTGGTTGATAGAACTGATACCAATACAGACTTAGGTCATACTTGAGAGTTTGGATATTTTCAAAAAACCTATTGTGAGTAACCGCTCTTCGAGTTTTCTTCCATAGCATTTCGATAGCATTCAAATCTGGAGAGTATGGAGGTAGAAAAAACAACTCTATAACATCACTCATAGATTCAAGCCATGGCTGCAGGATAATTGCATGATGATACCTTGCATTATCTAAAACCAACAATATCTTTTTTCTTTGTCCATTTGACTTAGTGCCTACGCAAGCACAAACAACGAGCTGAATTAAAAACTCATTAAATGTCTCTGCATTAAACACATCCGACTGTTTGAAAATCAACTGTCCGCTCACTCCCATTGCTCCAAACACGCTCATTTTGTGTCTGTCAACAGGTGATTTAATTTCAGGACAGACGCCTTTTAAGAACCAGGATCTTGTGATAGAAAGCGTTTGCTTGAAATGACATTCATCCTCGTAGAATAATTCATAGTCGCCAGTATCTAATTTTTCTTGAAGTTTTTTTTGGATTCTTCTTTCTTTACGGGATCAGACTTGCATACTGTCGGTCGAGCTCTTTTTAAACTAAAGCCCAATTGATGAAATAATCGTTGACATTGACGTGTTCCAAGCTCAATAGAATAGGTCTTTTGAATATAGAATGATAGACTTTTTCCATCCCAAATATTTGCAGTAACACCACTTAACTCAGGCTCTTTTTGAAGAACTTCTTTTATTTGGCTCATTTGAGTATCGTCCAGTTTTGGTGTTCGTCCACTTTTCTCTGAATCGCGCAAAACCTCAATGGATTTAGCATCATTTACTTTTTTTATCCAATTTGAAATACTTCTTGGTGATTGACCAAACATACGACCAATGGTATCGCAAGTATTATCTTGATTTTCAAGTTTTAATAAAATGCCATGTAGGCGATGTATGAATTTCGCCTCTTCGTTTTTGTTAAAGTAGGACAATATCATTTTGCGTATTTCGTTGGCTGATTCTAATTCTAATTTTTGCATAGCTGTTATTTTGCTAGCAAAGATACAACAATTATGCGTAATTATATATGTCGTCTATTATAGTATCAAAGCCTGCTCCAGAAAGATTATCATCCACAAAAAAATGGCCATCATTCGGATTTAATTGATGCCCTTGACGATTGCAAAGATTATTTGTAAAATACAACTTAGAATTTGCGCCACTCATTGTTATCGCATTCCCACTGCTCACAGGATCAATGATGCATCGATCAATAACTGTCCTGGCATTTGAACCACTATTGCTCAATAAGCTAGTACCCACAACACTATTCAAATCGGAATTCACTAAATAAATATTCCTCAAAGTAATATCTGACTTAGCATCAAACATCACTCCAAATGCACCACCAGTAGCAGCATTACCAGTTTGTAAAGTTGCTGGCAAACCACCTTTAATAGTTGGTTCTTGCCCAACAATTTGAAGATGATAACCTAAATTCTGAATCACTGCAGTTAACTGATACCATTCACCTGCCTTGAGTTGGTAAATTTTTGTACCACCATACGTATTGATGGCATTATTAAGGGTTCCAATTCCAGGTTCGACAACTAGTACGCTCTGTGCATGACTGACATGACTGCTACAGAATAAAACAGCCATTAAAAGAATAGAAAAGTTGTTTTTCATTTTACTTGGTTTTTTTAGTTAATAATTTTATTTTTAAAGTGATCAGTAAAATCACAGTATTTTGTTTGATAATAGTAAAGACACCGATTTTTGAAAATACCCCCAATAGGATTGAAAAAAAACGTGGAATTTTTTTTTTTCAATCCTATTTGGGGGTATTTTCAAAAAGTATGATGGTCAGGATTGCTCTCAACTCTCATGCTACAAGCCTATTTTATAGAATTTACACGGAGGATATTTTGTGAAATGGGTAGTAATTTGCGTCGAATAACTAGTAATTAGTGAGGCTTGAAATGACGCATTTTAGACGAAAGAACAAAGATTAAAGACTTGCTGGTAGAATGGACAGACATTCAATTTCATTTTGACGCTTGTAATTCAAATAATCTTCATGGTCCATTGATACGAGCTATCAAAAGGGAGACAGTTAAAGTTCTGCTTCAATACCGAATCGTTGGGATTTGATTTCTGCTATAGGTATAGGCGCTTAGACCGCAGAGTTATTCACCCGAATTTAGACGCTTTGGTTTATATTTTACCATTCTTTTAATGAGTGTATCGAAGATTGTGTCCAAATTATTACGTCTATTGTATCTAAAATGATATTCTTCAAGATACCCCT
>CANFFA010000197.1 GCA_947445425.1 Paludibacteraceae bacterium | reverse complement strand
GAGAGGGTAAAATTAGAAAGAGCTGTTTTATTGTTAGAGAGTGAGGATAAGATTCCACACCATTACATTAAATTCATTCGTGATGGGGTGTATGAATTTAGAGTGAATTACGGAAATAATGAATTTCGAATTTTCTTCATTCACGATGGTGATAAAATAGTTGTTCTTTTCAATGGTTTTAGAAAGAAATCTCAAAAAACACCTCAAAACGAAATAGAAAAAGCTATAAAACTTAAAAACGAATATTATGAGCAGCAATAAAACAGAAATAATTGATTATAGTGCTATGCTTGCGCAAGAATTTGGTGAAGTTGGTTCTGCCACAAGAGAAAAAGCAATTGAAGAAGCATGGGAGGACTATAACGCACAAATACTCCTTGATGCCCGAAAAAACGCTCGACTTTCACAAGCGCAATTAGCCGAAAGGATTGGTGCTGATAAAGCTTATGTCTCACGGGTTGAGCGCGGCGTGATTGTTCCATCCATTGCTATGTTTTACAAAATCGCTGCTGCCATGGGTTTAAGTGTTGAACTACGTCCGGCATAAAGATTCCAGTCCTTTGGGATATCCAATTACATAAATATACGTACACCTTTGCGGTCTGTCAGGCGGGATTTTTATCGATCCCGCCTGAGCTGTTCTTGGGATTTACAAAACGTCAATGCCTTGTAATTTAGTAATCTGATTAAAAATCAAATAACTATGTAATCTATTCTTACTATTGTGTAAAGTTTTTGGTCATGAGTAATTTATCTTTGGTATGTGGAGAAAATTTATTCTCAACAAAACAATAGATCAAATGAAAAAAGATATTTTAAAATGTTCTATCCAAGCTCGGAGATTAGAACATAGAAAAGTAGTTGTTTTTACCGTTATTTTGATGTTTTTTGCATCAATTTACAGTAATGCTTTTGCACAAAAAGGTGTACCCGAAAGACAGGGAACTTCGTATGTGAGAATGTATAATCCCAGTCGGGTTGTCACGGTAAGTGGAACTGTTATTAGTGTCAATAGAGTGCTGCCAAGCAAAGGAATGTCAGTTGGAATCCACTTGATGTTGCGGACTAAAAATGAGATTGTTTCAGTACATTTAGGTCCTGAATGGTATATTCGTAGGCAAAAGATGACCATTCGGGCCAAAGACAAGATTACCGTGAAAGGATCAAAGGTTGATTTTGGTGGGGAACTTTCAATTATAGCTGCAGAAGTAAAAAAAGGAAAGATTACACTAAAGTTACGCACTGAAAATGGATTTCCGCTCTGGAGTGGGAGGGGAAGGAATCGTTGAAATTTTTAATTTTTTTAGTCAAAAATATCATTCAATTTTATATGGTATTTGTCAATTGTCGAATTTGAAAATGTTCAACAATAGTCAAATACCATTTTTGTTTTGAATATTTCTAAATAAACTAAAAAGCCATTGCATTTTAAATTATTGTTCGTATTTTTGCGAACAACGAACAATAACTCATTTATCATTATGGATTGCTGTAAAAACAAAGAGTACACCATTGACAACGAACAGCTTGCTCGCTTTGCCAAGGCATTGGGACATCCAGCAAGAATTACAATTTTAAACTATTTAGCCTCCTTGGACAGTTGTTATTTTGGCGATATTCATAATGAATTACCCATTGCCAAAGCCACAGTGTCTCAACATTTGAAAGAATTAAAAGATGCAGGACTGATTCAAGGAGAAATTGAAACGCCCAAGGTTAAATATTGCATCAACCAGGAAAATTGGGGGAAAGCTAAATGCTATTTTGAAACATTTTTTGCAGTTAAAAATGAGAAAGTGAACTGCTGTAAATAGATTAAAGACAAAAGACTTAAAGACAAAAGATTAAAGATAACTGGTAATAAGATAGAAGGTTCAAAGATCTGAGCAAAATTGTCTTTTGTCTTTAATCTTTTGTCTACTAAATTCACCTTTTAAACAATTTAAAAATGATGAACATTCTAGTTTTGGGCACAGGCTGCTCAAAGTGTAAAACTCTTGAAAAAGCTACCCGTGAAGTCGTTGAAAAATACGGTATTGACGCCACCGTCACCAAGGTGGAAGACATTGTTGAGATTTTAAAATTTAATGTAATGACTACTCCCGCATTGGTAGTGGATGGAAAAGTTTTAGTAAGAGGACGCGTCCCTTCTCATGATGAATTGAAAGAATTATTAACTACAAAATTCTATCAGATATGAAAAAGCTCAATTCTGTATTTCTGTCTTTAATGATTGCCTTTTCGTTTTTTTCTCAAAATAGTTTTTCAATTGAAAAGAAGGGTCCGGTTGGTATTTCAAAAGGTGCAAAAATAGAAGTCTATTACTTTCACTATACCCGACGCTGTGTAACTTGTCAAGCGATTGAAGATGAGACACAAAAAGCGATTGCTGAACTATATCCAGCGGTTCAAAAGGAGGCTAAAATCCGTTTTCAATCTGTAAATTTGGATACAAAGGGCACAGAAGCTTTGGCCCAGAAATGCAAAGCGGAAGGTCAGGCATTATTGGTAATCAGTGGCAATAAAAGGGTAGATTTGACGGAACAAGCATTTATGTATGCGAAAGCTAGTCCTGCTAAATTTAAAGCGGAATTAAAAAAGGTGATTGACCCTTTGTTATGATTGTATTGATTTGAAGATGAAAGGCAGCACCAATGTTCAATAATTAATTATCAATGATTAATTTTAAACCTGGACTAAGTAGAACGAGGGACAAGTGACTTCTAGTCGCTTAAGAAATTGTTTTAAGCGACTAGAAGTCGCTTGTCCCCTATCAACCAGAAAATAAAAACTTTCAAATCTTCAAATTTAAAAAAATGGAACTACTTCAAAATATATTAGAAAACTCCCATTATTCCTTTGTAACGGCCATAATTCTAGGCCTATTGACTGCCATAAGTCCCTGTCCATTGGCCACTAATATATCGGCCATTGGATTTATCAGTCGTGATTTTGAAAATAGTCGGCGGGTATTTATCAATGGGTTGGTTTATACTTTGGGGCGTGCCATCAGCTATACTGTATTGGCCATTATTATATTTTTTGGTGCAAGTAAAATGCACATTTCAATGGCTTTTCAAGGTTGGGGCGAAAAATTATTGGGACCAGCACTGATTCTGATTGGATTATTTATGTTGGATTTTATAAAAGTCAATTTTCCTGGATTTTCAAGTTTGACGGATAAAATTGGTGAAAAAAGTAAAGGGAGCTACTGGAGCACACTTTTATTGGGGATGGTTTTTGCACTGGCCTTTTGTCCATATAGCGGCGTATTGTATTTTGTGATGCTTATTCCTATGACAGTTGCCAGTGCCAGCGGTTTATATCTACCAGTTCTATTTGCTATTGCAACAGGATTGCCAGTGATTCTATTTGCCTGGCTACTAGCCTATGCGGTGGGAAGTGTAGGGAAGCTGTACAATCGAATTAAAATTTTCGAATTGTGGTTTCGTAGGGTAGTGGCGGTTGTTTTTATTGGGGTGGGAGTGTATTATATGACTATTTTTTATTTATAACAAAGTCTCAAAATGAAATTTAATAAGACAATTCTATTACCATTGTTATTATTGCCTATTTGGTTCTTGATTTACAGTAATTTACAGTTCTTTACCGATGCTTTTATTAATTCTGTCTTGGGAATGACAAAAGGTACACATCTTACTGAAGCCTTACGCTTCTTTATTTTCGAGTTCCCAAAAGTGTTGCTGTTGTTGGTATTGATTATATTCTTTGTCGGAATTATACGTAGTTATTTTACTGCTGAACGAACCCGTAAAGCTTTAGAAGGGAAGTCGACCTTTATGGGCAATGTTATGGCTGGTTTGTTGGGTATCGTAACGCCTTTTTGTTCATGTTCTGCTATCCCTTTGTTTCTAGGTTTTGTAGAATCAGGAGTTCCACTTGGTGTTACCTTCTCATTTTTAATTGCATCACCAATGATAAATGAAGTGGCTGTGATACTGCTCTACGGGATGTTTGGTTGGAAAGTAGCCCTTATTTATATTTGTACCGGACTCACAATTGCCATTGTTGCAGGATGGATAATCGGAAAACTGAAACTCGAAAAATGGGTAGAAGAGTGGGTGTATGCCACCAAATTGGGCGAAAGTGACGAAGAAGAAGGTGAAATCACATTCCTGCAACGCATTTCAATGGGATATGATGCTGTAAAAGAGATAGTTGGTAAGGTTTTGTTATACGTTGGTCTGGGGATTTTGGTTGGAGCAGGAGCGCATGGCTTTGTTCCTGAAACGTTTATGGCTTCCCTCATGGGTAAAGATGTTTGGTATGCTGTTCCACTGTCAGTTTTGATAGGTATTCCATTGTATTCCAATGCTGCGGGTATCGTTCCCATCGTATCAGTATTAATCGAAAAAGGAGCTGCTTTAGGAACCGCATTGGCATTTATGATGTCGGTGATAGCCTTATCCTTACCAGAAATGATTATCCTTCGAAAAGTGTTGAAGATGCCTCTGATTCTGACTTTTATTGCCATTGTTGGTGGCGGAATCATGATCGTGGGATTTCTGTTTAATTTAATTTTTTGAAATAAAAATATTATCCCCTCCTGCTAATATCCTATAAAGCAACTGTTTCCACTATTTGAATGTCCTTTTCTGTAAGGACTATCCATTTCTCCTTTTCAAAACTTTTGAGCAATTTAACGGCACTTTCTGTAGAAACGCCGGCAAAATTGGCAATGTCCTTTCGCGAAAGGAGTTGGAAAATGTCTGGGAATTCGGTTTTTAAACCATTCAAGTATAAAAGCGTTTCTGCCATCCTTCCATTCATTTGTTTATACAAAACTGTCCCCAAACTTTCGAACAAGTTAGTGTTTTGCTCGCAATACCGTTTGATAATGCTAAGTCCAAAGCCACCATTTTGTGTCATAATTTCCTTGATGGTGTTTTTCTCTATCAAATATGCCTGGCAATCTGTAAGGGCTACACTCGAATAATTAAAGGTTTGGTTGCTAAATACTGAGGAAAGTCCAATGAATTCTCCTGGTTTTATAATCCTTAAATTAAAACTTTTATTTTGCTCACCTTCAATGTATTGTTTCACCAAACCTGAAACGACAAAAAGTACGTAAGCGGTAAAAGTACCTTGCTTTGTGAGATTATGATAAAAAACACCCACTAATACAGAATTAAAAACTGTATCCGTGAGTGTTTTTTTTTTTGTTTATATATTATCTTGATTCGAAATTATTTCATTTTTGACTGTAATTCGGATATAAGTAATGGCTAGAATATAATGTCGTATTTTTTACCGTAATTGGCCAGTATGTTTGTTATACTACTTTTTAGGTTTTGAAAGCATAGATATGCGTTAAAAGGTATCCATTGATACTTTACTCTTTTCCACAATATCTCAATTAGATTT
>CANFFA010000196.1 GCA_947445425.1 Paludibacteraceae bacterium | reverse complement strand
CGTTACTCGAAATGAAACAAAACTACATCGTATTTGAGACGATAATGATGGGTTCTAAATTAAAGCATGCTATACATTTGTGATGTATTTAAAACGCAAATATTATGTGGAAATTAACTAGAACCTTTGGCTGCTTATTTTGTCTATTGGCACTTTTAGAATCATGTGCTTACTCAAATAATCAATCCATTCATGTAACTTTGTTTACTGAAAATAAAAGTATAGAATCCAAAGTTCAAGTTGAGAGTAGTTTTGGAGGCCAAAAATACATTAATATTTCACTCACTAACAATGGCTCGGTGATTGATAAGATTGATTCGATTCAAGTTGTCATTGTTCCATCTGAAAATATAAACAATGAAACGAAGCTAATGTTTGGTGGATCATGTATGGGGAGAACTCCTTTAAAGCTAACATCTTCCTCTGATCATAAAAGTAATAGTGGTACTTTTATGATGATGAAGCACAATGATAAAAACTTCACAAACATTGGGATTCTATCCTGGAACACTTTCTTGCCTTATATTCATTTTGATAGAAAAAAAGGAATTATCATAACAGCGGTTGGTGAGCATAAGCCTTTAAAACCTGGTGAAACGATTACTTTTGAGAAAATTGTACTTTCGAAAGGTGAATCTTGGCAAGATTTAATGTATAATTATGGAACTGAAATTGCGAAGGAGCAGAAAATTAAAACCAAAGAGCCTGTTAATTTAGAAGGCTGGTCTACTTGGGATTATTATGGAAGGGTTTACGATACCAAAGATATTTTTAAAAATATTGATAAACTGAGTGAGGAGGATCATCATGCCAATATTATCCAAATTGATGGTGGATGGTGGACTGCAAGGGGTGATTATTTAAGTGTACGAAAAGACCTGCAAGGGGGCATGAAGGCGGTGGCTGATTATGCTAAATCTAAAGGGTATAGGGCTGGTATTCATTTGGATGGATTTAGAGGAGATAAAAACTCTGAATTGTTTAGAAAGCATCCAGATTGGTTTTTGAGAGACCAAAATGGACAAGTCATTTGCCATGCTATTGATAAAGGAGATACTTTTATGCAATACATTTATTATGATTATTCAAATCCAGCTGTTTGTGAATACATGAAACATGTATTGAGTACCATCCGTACTGAATGGGGATTTAGCTATTTTAAGATAGATTTCATACGCTATGGTTTGTTGGAAAGTATCCTTTCTGAAGTGCCTGCGGATAAAGCTAAAAGCTCTGGACCAATTGTCAAAGTTCAGGCATTTAATAATAACATGACCAGTATTGAAAGAACAAGGGCAGGCCTAAAAGCGATGCGTGAAGGAATTGCAGATGATTACTTTTTAGGTTGTTCAGCTATTTTTGGTCCTACTTTCGGAATTGTAGATGGCTTAAGGACGGGTGGTGATATTGGAGCTAAGTTTGACCTGTATGAAACACGTTGCTTGCAAAATGGTGGTAATTTTTATTTGAACAAATCAGTTGTGAATGCAGATGCTGATTATCTAGTGGTTAGGAACAAGGAAGATGAAGAAGCTGAACGAGCTTGGGGCGATAAGTTTGATGGGAAGACGACTTATAATGAGGCTAAAATGTGGAGTGACTATATTGCTTTGTATGGAGGTCCTAAAATTAGCAGTGACAATTTATTAACTTTGCGTCCTGAAAGGAAAAAACTCATTGAAAATTCAACCAGTTATAAAACTGCCTCTCGATTTATACCTTTGGATTTTTGGAATCATGCTACCAATAAAACGGATGCTTTTAATGTGATGTTGGCCGAAAATGAAGATTGCGTTTTTATTTCAATTTTTAATTGGGGCGCTACAGATAAAAAATTTAATTTAGCAGGACTTGAAAATACAATTTTGGTGAGTCCTGAATCCAAAAAAGCATTCAATTTTAAAGGTGATTCTTTCCAATTTGACCTGTCGAGTCATAGCTCAACGATTGTAAAAGTTGAAGGTGCTAGTTTTGATAATTTACGAAAATCAATACAATTGATAGATTAGTAATCTCGAATTGTCTTTGAATTAAGTTTGCAATCAATTTCTTGCTTGTGCAATTTTAAGTCAATATTCTATTTTTGAACGCTAAGTCCGCAAAGTTGCTAAGTCGCTAAGTTCAGAAATAAAGCACTTATTTTTCTTTGTGACTTAGCAACTTAGCAACTTTGCGTTTAAATATATTTTTTAGTTGTTAACACAGTTCAGTACATGACTATTTTATTTGTTGACCGTTAAGTTCATCTAGATATAAATTTATAAACATCCCAATAACCCGCTTAATTTAAAAAAATGATAAACATGAAAAGCACTTTACACAAGGAACATTTTAAAGATCATTGTTTGGTTTTTAGTCGATGTTTTAGAAATTTTGTAAGCACTTTAAGATTAAAACAGCTGCTGTTTTTAATGCTATTAGGAATGAGTCAATTCACACATTTGCAAGCGCAAGACCTTATTGTTAAAGGTATTGTGTTAGATGACGAGAAGCAGCCTGTCATTGGTGTTTCCGTTTTATCAGTCAATTCACGTGCAGGTACAATTACAGATTTTGATGGGAATTTCACTATCAAGTGTTCTGCAAATGATAGTTTGAAATTTAGATATGTAGGGTATAAAACCCAAGTTTTGAATGTCTCAACCGAACCGATGACAGTTGTTTTAGCGTCATCACATCGACAGTTGGATGAAGTGGTTGTGGTAGGTTACGGTACGCAAAAGCGTAGTGATATTTCAACTGCTGTTTCCTCAATCAGTACAGCTGATATTGAAAAAAGTGGTAGTTCTAATGCACTAGAAGCTTTTCAAGGTAAAGTGAGTGGGGTTCAGATTCAATCCAATGATGGATCATTGAATGGGAATGTAAGTATTAAAATTCGTGGTACTAATTCCTTGTCCGCCGGTACGCAGCCATTGATCGTTATTGATGGGGTACCACAACCGATTCCAGTAGGGAATAATGATAATTATAATCCACTTGGGGGATTAAATCCAGATGATATTGCATCGGTTGAAGTGTTGAAAGATGCTTCTGCAGCAGCGATTTATGGTGCGGAGGGATCAAATGGTGTTTTGTTGATTACAACGAAAAGCGGTAGCGAAAACGATAAAGCAAAGTTTCAAGTATCCTATAAGCATGGAATCGATTTTCCTACCAAAAACAAATATATGGAGGTGTTGAGTCCTCAAGATTATTTATCTAAATTGGAACAAGCAACCGGTACTAGCGAAACGGAAAAATACAATTATATTCAAAATGCGAAACTAACTCAAATTTGGAATGATCCAAGCCGGACCCATCAGTGGGTGGATTATGTTCAACAAGCAGGAACCAGAAATGATCTGAGTGTCTCTATGGCTGGTGGTTCAAAAACACAAAACTACATGCTCTCCTTGGGCTATTTGTCTCGTACCGGTATCGTGATTAATACTGCTTTTGAGCGTTTTAACATGCGTTTGAATTTGTCACAGAATTTGAATACAAAAATGAAAATTAGCGGTAATTTTTCTTACAGTGCTTCTAAAGATAGAAATCCAAATGATGATAACAATGGTGGATTGTTGTTGAAAATGATGATGGCTTCACCATTTATGAGTGACCCTGATTTTGTAGATATATTTGCTACCTCACAAACTCAAGATAAGATACTTCCCATCAACATGATTTATGGACATGAAGCTTTCAATAAATACGATGAGTTAAATGGTAAGTTGAATTATGAATATAAAATCATTCCAGAATTAACTTTTGCGTCTAATATTTCCGCAAGGAAGTTTTTTTACAATGCTACTTCAAATGACTCTCCATTGTCCTCAGGAGGTTATTTTACGGGTGGTGAAATTGGTTTAGAAACAAGAAATGACTTCAATTGGATCTCTGAAACGCATTTTCAATTCAATAAAACCATTGGCAAAAGTAATTTTTCTGCCATGACCGCTTTTGAGTGTAAGGATTGGCAACGTGAAGCAAATAAAACCACCACTACAGGTTTTGACAACAATACTTTAGGTGTTTATGGAGCCAATACAGGTCTAATCAGTACCGCACCATTATTTACCTATGAGGGTTATTCTATGATGTCCTATATTGGGCGTGCAGGATATTCTTATGATGATAGATATGTTTTTAGTGCCTCTATTCGTCGTGATGGATCTTCTCGATTTGGTGAAGATAAAAAATGGGGTAATTTTCCGGCATTAAGTTTTGCCTGGAGAGTGAAGGAAGAATCATTTATGAAATCGGTAGATTTTATTTCCGATTTAAAATATAGAGCCAGTTATGGTGTGACCGGTAATAACCAATTGCCTTCTTATCAGTCTAAACCTTTACTTACTTCCAATAAGCCTATTTTAAATGGCGCTCCACAAATAGGCTACATCCCTTCAAATATGAGAAATTCTGGCTTGGGTTGGGAAACACAACACCAATACAATACCGGTGTGGATGTCAGTATTTTGAAGAATCGAATTACATTGACTGCTGATTTCTATTACAAAAGAATTGACGATATGTTGATCAATGTAAATATCCCTTCTACACTTGGTTATGATCAAGCATGGGAAAATGTGGGTTCGATGATGAATCAAGGGATGGAGTATGCTTTAAAAGCTGTTGTGGTGGATACAAAGTTGTTTAAATGGAACCTGGATTTTAACATTGCCTTTAATCAAAATAAACTTTTATCCTTAGCGGATGGACAATATGAGCAGTATTATACGAGAGGTATTGACTCTAAAATCACTTCTGATATTTTGTTACGAGTTGGTGATCCTGTAGGGGTTTATTATGGTTATATTTCTAATGGAACTTATAATAGTAATTATGAACTTTTGAATGGTTATCCGGGATCCAATCTTTCTATGGGAGATTTAAAAGTTGTGGATATAAATCATGATGGCGTTATAAACGCAAATGATAGATTACCTATTGCAAATGCTAATCCAATCCATACCGGTGGTTTAGGTTCTACTTTCACTTTGGGTTCTTTTGAATTGTACACTTTTTTTAGGTGGAGTTATGGTAATGATGTAATCAACGGTAATGCCTATAATTTAGCTTATTCTAAAGGGATGCAAAATGTATTGGGGACCATTTATACCAACCTTTATTCCGAAACGACTCCAACTAATAATTATCCTCTATATGCTGCAGGATCTTTTGGTAGCCATGTTTTTAGAAGTGAAATTGTTGAAGATGGATCATTTTTACGCCTTTCTACCTTAACCTTATCCTATTCACTCTCTAAAAAGTTATTGGGCATGTTACATAGTCCCTGAACGAAAACCCGCATTTTTCTGAAAATTTTCAAATTACGCGATTTTGACTCAGGAAAAATGGCGCCAGATTTCCGTGAGCGAAGACAAAAAAATAAATTAATACATATATTTACAAATAAGCACAATTATTTATCTTTT
>CANFFA010000195.1 GCA_947445425.1 Paludibacteraceae bacterium | reverse complement strand
TTCGGAAATTGCTCCAACAAAATCCTTTCTATCAAAACATGCATTTGCATTGTTAAAGTATTTTTCTGCTGTTTGACTATTCATTGTCATCGCAATGACTAAAAGCAAAAGCAATAGAAGTTCTTTTTTCAAAATATAAAGTTTTAATATAAATGATTATAGCTTAAACTCTTGCAAGTTCCTTTCAATACAATATTACATAAAGAATGGAAAATGTAGAATGTGTGTATTTAAACGTCTTGATTATTGTTTTAATAAATCAATTGAAGTGTCGCTGATTTGAAATAGTGTAATAATATTTCATCATAAGCATAGCCTTTTTCTCCCATTACAGCTGCACCAATTTGGCATAGACCAACACCATGCCCCCAACCTGCACCTGTCAATGTAAAAAACCCTGGAATTCCATTTACAATGTCAGATTTATCAATTACAAAAGCTGAACTATAGAGATGTGAATTGGAAAGCCATTTGCGTATTTCTAACTCTTTACCCACTACCAAAGTCTGATTTTCACCCACTATTTTCAGCTGGATCAACCGACTTGACTCACCACGTTGTACAGGAATTAGATCTATTATTGCGCCAAAATTAATACCTGAACGACGTGAAATAAGCTCAGAGAATTCAGCTTGTGTATATTCCACTTTCCAACGATAGAAGTCTGTTGTTTCTTGGTCGTAATTATTTAGTACTTGTGATAAGACTTTTGCATCTTGGGTATTGCAAAAAGCGGATGGTGATTGTCGTATCCATTTTTCAGCATTGGCTTCCAATGTCAAATCCATTTCAAAACCTTCTGGCACTTGCCCATTATCGATGACTTTTGATAGATAGGGATGTGATATGGGTGCCCAACAATTTTCAAAAGTCTCGCTAATTCCACCACAGGATTTGGAAAAACGAGCGTCACAAATGGCATCTTCATACATTAAAACTTCTCCACGAGTTGCTGCGATAGCTTCCTCCACGGCTTTTGTTGTTGCACGCGTAATACCCTGATAACGTTGGCAATGATCATCTGCACAAACATCAAAATGGGCATGTGCATCGCGTTCATACCATTTGATTTTTATCGTCTCAATTAACGGATTTTTGGTTGATTCTAGAGGAGACGAGGCACGCCTCGTCTCTACAGGGGCATTCTGTAATGGATGCAATAACCAACTTCTGGAAATGACCGCATGGGCTTTCAACAGTTCATTGGATGCAGTGGCGCTCATTTCGCTGGAAATGACGCTGGTGAGGTAATCTTCGACTTTTACGTGATTGATTGCGGTTAAATTAGGAGACGAGGCACGCCTCGTCTGTACAGAAACAATAAATTTCAATGCCCCTTTAAATCGTTGATTTTCTTTACGTTCCCAATGAAAATCTATTCCAATGACAACATCTATCAAATCAAAGCTAAAATCCTCTGACTGAGGTTCGAAAATTAATTCATCAAATAATTCATCGTCGAAAAATATTTTCCCGTTTGCAGTTTGTACTTTATGACCCTCAGTATATTTTTTTCCATTGGATGCTATAAATGATCCATTTAGAATAAATTCAATGCTGGGTGCAGCTAAAATACCTACAGATATAATTGGCTCGGATTTCATGCGCGGTTTATGTTCCTTTGATTACAGATGATTTTTGATCGATGATTGTTCAAAAATACTAATAATATCTTCTTTACAAATCTTTTGAAAATGCTTTTCTATAGGTGTGATAAAAACACCGCTCATCTCCACTGTTGCTGGACTTATCATCAATTGTTGCTCTTCATCAGCTGTATATTGCCATGGTCGAAAGTTTGCACGGGGAAGGATAAATGTAAACCATTTTCCATTTTCAAAACTACAGACGATGTTCATCATGGGTTCATTATCTGCATTATTTTGTAATGAAGAAAACAACTTTCCAAAAGCCAACTCAGCTGAAGTAATACTGGAAGATTCAATACACCAAACTGTTCGAAGGTAGTTATTAAGTGTATAAACTTCATAATCTATACCGTGATCAATTAATTTACCGTTAGTAGACTTTAGTCTTTTGTAATCATTTACCAATGGTAAGAAATCCTTTGTTCCAGCCTGAAAATGAAGGTGATCTGGTGCTGAAGCTCCACATTTTGGACCATTGTAAAATACTAAATAATCACTCAGTTGGTCTGCTATTTCAAGTAAATCTGCAAAAAAAGGCTTAATTTGTTGATCAATGTGATTTTTATGGGGAATTGTAAAATGTTCAGGAAAAATGGGAAATGGATTGACCAATAAAATATAATTCCCAAGGTCAAGCCCTTTTTGTTCAAGAGGTCTATTTTCGGAACACAAAAAGCATTGACGTTCCGCAATGGTTTTAGCATCCACTTTGGCACCTGAGGATACCAAGCGTGCAGGATTAAATTGAACAAGTACTTCAAAATCATGAAAATAGAAACGTTTTGTCTGTACCGTTTTTAATCCTACAAAATTATTACGGGCCAAAGTCCAACTCTGCTGTTGTTCTAAAAATAAGAGAACAGCTTGTTGGTTGATGGTATTGTTTTTACTTGTATTCATAGCCAAAATCGGATTATTCAAATGCTTTTACAAAGATAAGCTATTGTTTTACATAAACAAAAAGAAAATCATTGTAGACAGCTTGATTTTTTTTCAAAACACATTAACATTTTAAAATAAATCATTAACTTTGACCACTTACAACAGTTCAAGTTGAACAAGTTCCGACCACAGATTTAATTAGTTCAGTCAATAAACTACTGACTATTCCACAACCTTACAAATCTATCAAACCATACCCTCTATGGAAAAAACAATACTCAAGAACCATAAAAAGGTTAGTACTTACCAACGTTTTTCCAAAACACTCTTCATACTTCTGTGTATCCTTAACACTACAGAACTAAGTTCCCAGACCGTTGATTTCACGCTCAACACCACTGGCAGCTGTATCCCTGCTGCTATTGACCTTACGGACAAATCAACTGGCGCTAGCACATGGTTATGGAATTTCGGAAACTCCAACACCGCCACAAATCCAAATGTATCCGTAAATTACGTTCAACCCGGAGCATACACCGTCAGCCTTACGATCAATGGTAATCCAAATTTGATTAGTAAAAAAATCATCAATGTTTATCCGAAACCAAATCCAACGATTCCCGTCTTGGTGCAAGGCTGTGAACCATATACTGGGTCTATCATTGCTGACGCCACTCCCGTAACAATTACTCCTTTCAGCATCAATGGAACAGATATTGGAGGAATAACCGGTGGAAAACCTCTCACCTACACCTGGAATTTTTCGGGTGCTTTACCCACAATCACCCAAAACAGCCCAATTCTAACATTGACCAATGTACCTGCTGGGTCTTATGACTTACTACTAACGGTAACAGACGAAAATGGCTGTTCAGGCTCGATTTACAAGGCGGGCGCAATACTCATCAGTCCTAAACCTACAGCCGACTTTAGTATTAATAAGGCAAATAAATGTGGTACAGGCAATGTGATTTTCTCAGCAACAGCAGGAGTTATCGGCGGAAGCATCGCTAATTACGCCTGGGACATCAATGACGATGGAACGATAGAATCGACGCAAAAAGACTACACCCACAATTTCACAACTGCCGGCACCTATAACATCGCCCTAACTGTTTCATCGGATTTGCAATGTTCCTCTACGAAAGTCATTAAACAGGTGACATTCAACGCGAACAATGCGATAGATTTTACTTTCTCTGGCAATTGCATGGGACAAGCTATAAATTTCACAGATAAATCAAGTGCTAGTGGAATTCAGTGGGCATGGGATTTTGACAATGATGGTATAATAGACAATAACACTCAAAATCCAAGTTTCAGTTATTCCACAGCGGGGCTTAAAACAATAAAACTAAAAGTGACCTATAGTGATGGTTGTGAAAAAGAACTGACAAAAACCATCACCATCAATGGAGCAACTCCAAGTTTCACCTACAGCACTGCACTTGCCTGCCCACCGACCTATACCATTGAATTTACTTCAAGTTCTACTGCAGCAATAGGTTCAAATATCACTGCTTATGCCTGGGATTTTGACAACAATGGAACTACAGATGATACGAATTCTAATCCATCTCATGACTTTAATGCAGTAGGTACTTTTCCAGTGCGACTAAGCATTACGACCGATAAAGGCTGTTCTTATAGTCTAGTAAGCAGTGTGACCATCGATTCAACAGTAGTCGACTTAAAGGTGGACACAGCGAGTGGCTGCGCACCTTTGTTGACGACATTCACTCCTATTTATAAAAACTTAATGGATCCTATCGTTGCTTACAACTGGAATTTTGGTGATGGACAAAGCTCTACGCTTGCCAATCCTTCACACAACTATACACTTGCTGGAAAATATGATGTAACACTTTCTGTAACAACATCAAAAGGCTGTATAGCACAAAAGAAAAAGCTTAAGATGGTAGTAATTGGTTCGCCGCAAGCCATCACAAATATCACTTATTCCCAAGCCAGCAAATGCCAAAAAAGCCCTGTCGTTTTCCTCGCAAATGTGAACAATAAAATAGATCAATTGATCTGGGATTTTGGTGACAATTCGACCTTTATTCAAACTTTAAAACCAGCTACTAAGGATACCACTGCCCTAATTTCACACCAATACTTGACGCCCGGCATACAAACCATAAAAGTGAAAGCTTATTCAAATGGCTGTGAATCATTAGCAGATTTCATACTCGGTGGAATTCAAATCAACGAACCCACCGCAAGTTTCAAGGCCTCCTCAAATATTGAGTGTAAAATCCCAACTGCCAATATCACTTTTAAAAACAACAGTATTAGTGCGGATGCGAATACCATTTGGGACTGGAATTTTGGTGATGGAACACCCAATGCAAGTACAAAAAGTCCTAGTCATATTTACAACAAAGCTGGAGATTTCAAAGTAATGCTCACTGTAACTAACACTTTGACTGGTTGCGACGCAAAAGATTCGACCATGATTTATGTTACCACAGTAAATCCGAAATTTTCAGCAAACAATATCCAGCCTTGCGTACGTGATTCAGTAGTTTTTACAAATTTAATTAAGGCCAATTCCTCAGCAAATTACAAAGCAGCTTCCTACAGCTGGGATTTTGGAGATCCATCCAGTGGCCTTTCCAATACATCAAATGACTCGATTGCCAAACACCGATTTTCTGCCCCAGGAATTTATAGCGTCAAACTTAAAGTCACTGAACAAAGGGCCTGCACAGACAGTATCACGATGACAAACTATATAGACGTGCGGGGACCTATCGTCAATTTTACGAATAACAAAGCTCAAATTTGCAGTGGAATGACAGTAAATTTCACAGATGCGAGTAGTAAAACAGCTTCTGATACTGTAGATCCATTACTGAACACTTATTTATGGAACTTTGGTGATGGTTCAACTTCCAC
>CANFFA010000194.1 GCA_947445425.1 Paludibacteraceae bacterium | reverse complement strand
TTTAAAGATTTTGGAACCAATTCAGAAGCAAGTTGCGATTATCCAGATTATGCTCATCCTTTGGCAAAATCGGTGAATGATGGCGGACATCAATTAGGAATTTTAATATGTGGAAGTGCTAATGGTGTAAACATAGCTGCTAATAAACATCAACAAGTTCGTTCTGCTCTTTGCTGGAATGTTGAAGTTGCTCAATTAGCTCGCCAGCACAACAATGCTAATGTAGTGGCTATTCCTGCTCGTTTTATTTCTACAGAGTTAGCTATGCAAATTGTAGATGCTTTTTTATCTACCGAATTTGAGGGCGGAAGACATTGTAATAGAGTTGATAAAATAGCTTACGAATGTTAAAATATCTTTTCTGTTTTTTTACACTGAGTATTTTTGCTCAGAATCAAACTGCTATTCATTATTCACAATTTATTAGCGCTGCTGATATTAAGCAAAACATCACTGTACTTGCTTCTGATTCATTGGAAGGAAGAGAAACGGGTCAACCCGGACAAATAAAAGCTGCTAATTATATAGCTAAGCAGTATGATTCTTTCGGCATACCGAAAGTTGATAATGTTTATTTTCAGAAGTATGCTATATGGTATGTTAGTCCGCAAAATGTAAGTATTTATATTAACAAGAAAGAGTTGAGTTTTATGGTGGATTTCTACCATGATTCAAATTTTTCAAATGACACCATTAATGCAGATTACACTACATTTTATCACAAGGGCGATGTTGTTGAACCAAATAGTATTTTATTTACCAACGAGCTTGAGTTGGGCGCAGATAGTTTGGGCTTTTTATTGAAAAGTGGGGCTAAGGCTATTTTTATTGTTCAGGATGAAAAAAGATATAAAAATGGTTTGGAATCTGCTGTTACCAGCGCTGAAAAGACAAACAATGAGTTGATTAATCCAGTCACTCCAGTGATTTACATTACCGAAAAAGCCTTTAAAAGAATATTTAGATGCAAAATTGTTGGTGAAAAATCAAAGACATACAAAATGAAAAGCGAGCTGAAGCTGGCTGTGAATTATTTATTTGTTGAAGGTGAAAACGTTTTAGGTTTTATAGAAGGTACTGATTTAAAGAAGGAGGTTGTTGTTGTGTCTGCGCACTACGATCATCTTGGTATTGAAGGGGATCAAATTTATTATGGCGCAGATGATAATGCTTCTGGTACCTCTGCATTGATTTCTCTTGCAAAAGCTTTCGCACAAGCGAAGAAAGAAGGAAATGGTCCGCGTAGAAGCGTTTTATTTTTATCATTCTCTGGAGAAGAAATGGGTTTATTGGGCTCCTCTTATTATTCTGAACATCCTGTTTTTCCTTTAGAAAATACAGTTGCCGATTTGAATATTGATATGATAGGAAGAATAGATGAGCAACACGATACCAACGCTAATTATGTTTATTTAATTGGAAGTGATATGCTTAGCAGCGATTTACACAATGTTAGCGAGAGCGTTAATAAAATGTACTCAAATATAGAATTAGATTATACTTTCAACGATCCACAGGACCCCAACCAATTTTACTATCGTTCTGATCATTACAACTTCGCAAAACACAATATTCCTGTAATATTTTATTTCAATGGCGTTCACGAAGATTATCACCAAACTACGGATACTGTAGATAAAATCAATTTTGCTAAAGTAGAAAAGATTAGCAAACTTGTTTTCTTTACTGCTTGGGAGTTGGCCAATCGCGACGAAAGAATTGTGGTGGATAAGGAGAATGATTTTAAGGGAACGCGGTGATTTTATGTTTAGGGCAATAGTCCCGGCGGCTGACGGGACTATTGCCCCTTACTTCAGTTAAAACACCATCTCTGCTAACTGTACCCTATTACCCGGCACATTTTTAATTACCCCGCGCATCTCCAATTGAAACAAATGATTTTTTAGTTGTGGTAATGTAAGCCCGGTGTTTATTGCTAATGCATCAACATGAACTGAGTTTTGTGAAGATATTAAACTCAATATCTTTTGCTCAGGATCGCTAAATTTATCTAAACTCAATTGCAATTGTTTTTCCTTTTTTCCTCCTCCCCAATCCATTGCATTGATTAAGTCTTGTGCGTTTTCGATCATCATCGCTTTTTGAGATTTGATTAATTGATTGCATCCCGCAGAAGCTTTATCGAAAGTTCTTCCAGGAAAGGCGAATACTTCTCTGCTGTAAGAATGCGCAATATCGGTAGTAATTAATGATCCGCCTTTTGCAGCCGATTCTACCACAATGGTGGCGTCGCTCATGCCCGCTACTATTCTGTTTCTCTTTGGAAAATTTTGGTAATCGGGATTTGTCTCCGATAAAAACTCGGTAAGCAATCCTCCTCTTTCTACCATTTTTGCTGCTATTCCACGATGCTGCGCCGGATAAATTAAATCTAATCCATGTCCCAGCACGCCAACTGTTTCTAATTGATGTTCTAAGCATGCTTTATGTGCTTCGGCATCTATGCCATAAGCCAAACCGCTAACAACTAAAATGTTGTATTCTGCCAATTCTTTAATCAATTGATGCGTAAGATTTACGCCATATTCAGTGCATTTTCTTGATCCAACTACACTAATTATTTTAGAGTGATTTAATTTTCCGCTGCCTTTGTAAAACATCATGTAAGGAGCGTCATCACAGGATTTTAAACGTTGCGGATATTCTTCATCTTGATAGAATAATGTTTGAATATTGTTTTTTGAGATGAAAGCTATCTCTTTTTCTGCTCGCCTCAAAACCTCGTCTTTATTGTGAAATATCGATTGCGACAATGCTTTTCTAACTCCAGGAAGCTCTTCCAAATCTGTCGCTTTGGTGTTAAATACATTTTCTGCCGAACCTAAGTATTCGGTTAGTGTTTTGGCTATTAATGGGCCAATGCCGGGCACCAGGGTTAGTGCAACTCTGCAAATTAAATCTTTGTTCATGATGAATGTTTAGTTGTCAGTTAGGCTGACGAATCGCAACAAATGTAGAAATAAAAAAGCTACCTGAAAAAATTCAAGGAGCTTTTATTGTGAGGTCCGGAGCGGATTTGTCCGTCAGCCGACGGATTGCAGACTTCACCAAAAACAAAAAGAGTGAAAACTTTCGTAATCACTCTTTTTTTGAGGTCCGGAGCGGATTTGAACCGCTGTGGAAGGTTTTGCAGACCTCTGCCTAGCCGCTCGGCCACCGGACCATTTGTTTTGCTGATTCTGCGCACCCGTCGTTTGACGGGCTGACACCGGACCATGAAAACAAAGATATGAAAATTGTTTTAAGTATGCGACACTGTGAGCTCTCCTTTTTGGCTTTAGCCTTTTTACTTTATTCTTTAATGGTAACCGAAACACTTTCTGCATCACCTGGCACAGGCGGACTCATCTTCCTAATTTTTATTGTTACGCCGAATACCACATCCAATTCATTCTTAATTCTCGCTAAGATGCGCTGTGCCACGCTTTCTATCAGTTTTGCGCGTATCATCATCTCTTCTCTAACGATGTCGTTTATAACCGCGTAATCTATCGTTTTCGATAAATCATCATTTTCTGCAGCCTCTGTAAAATCGGTATCTACATGAACATCTACCAAATAATGGCGACCTACTTTTCCTTCCACATCAATGCAGCCGTGAAATGCGAAAACTTTTATTCCTTCTATACTTACTGTATGCATCTTATTTTTTCGATTCTTTAGCCCAAGTGTCTTTCAACGCCACGGTTCTGTTAAATACCAATTTATCTGTTGTGCTGTCTTTGTCTACACAAAAGTAGCCCATTCTTTCAAACTGCACTGAATCTCCATCTTTCAGGGTTTTCATGTGAGGTTCAAGTTTACAGTTTTGCAAAACTTTAATTGAATCGGGATTGATAATTTCTTTCAAATCATCTCCCTCAGGAATTTCCATTTTAAACAATCTGTCATACAATCGAACTTCAGCATCAATAGCGTGTTGCGCAGAGACCCAGTGCAATGTTCCTTTTACTTTTCTGCCGTCCGGACTATTACCGCCTTTCGATGCAGGATCATAAGTGCAGCGCAATTCAATCACTTTTCCAGATGCATCTTTAATTACTTCTTCACATTTAATGAAATAGGCATAACGCAATCTAACTTCTGCGCCAGGAGCCAATCTAAACCACTTCTTCTCTGCCACTTCCATGAAGTCTTCTTGCTCAATATAAAGCTCTTTGCTGAAAGGAACTTTACGACTTCCGTCTTCAGGTTTTTCTGGATTGTTGATAGCGTCTAATTCCTCTGTTTGGTTATCGGGATAGTTGGTAATTACCACTTTCAATGGATTCAAAACACCCATAAATCGTGGTGCTTTTTTATTTAAATCTTCACGAATACTGAACTCTAAAAGCGATACATCAATCAAGTTTTCTCTTTTAGAAATACCAACTCTTTCGCAGAAATCACGAATAGATTCTGGCGTATATCCTCTTCTTCTAAGTCCCGAAATGGTTGGCATTCGTGGGTCATCCCAACCAGCAACATGATTTTCTTTCACCAATTGTTGAAGCTTTCTTTTGCTCATCATAGTGTAAGTAAGATTCAATCGCGACATTTCAATTTGTTGCGGTTTGTGCTTAGTGTTTATAGTGTTGTTTAACCACTCGTAAAGCGGACGGTGAACCTCAAATTCCAAGGTACAAACAGAGTGCGTTATGCCTTCAATAGCATCAGAAATTCCATGTGCAAAATCGTACATCGGATAAATGTTCCATTTGTCGCCAGTTCTCCAATGATGCTTCTTTCTTATGCGGTACAACGCTGGGTCGCGAAAGTGCATGTTGGGCGAACTCATGTCTATTTTCGCTCTCAAAGTATAAGTTCCATCTGCAAATTCACCGTTTTTCATTCTGGTGAACAAGTCAAGATTTTCTTCAACAGAACGATTTCTATCCGGACTCTCCTTTCCTGGAACAGTTGGTGTTCCGCGGTGTTCCGCAATTTGTTCAGCGCTCAAAGAGCAAACAAATGCTTTTTCCATTTTAATTAGATCAATGGCGTAAGCATACAATTGATCAAAATAATCGGAAGCACAAAACTCATTATCCCACTGAAAACCCAACCATTTCACGTCGTTGCGAATAGAATTTACATATTCAACTTCTTCCGTTTCTGGATTGGTATCATCAAAACGCAAGTTGAATTTTCCATTGTATTTCTGCGCCAATCCACCGTTCAAGCAAATTGATTTCGCGTGTCCGATATGCAAATAACCGTTAGGTTCTGGCGGAAAACGAGTATGAACTCTTTTCTCGTGTTTGCCTTCTGCTAAGTCGTTTTCAATGATGTGCTCAATGAAATTGAGTGATTTTTCTTCTGTTTCCATAAATATTTTATTTGCAGGGCAATAGTTCCTTCGTGCCTCAGGATGACAACCACTACTTACAAAATGCACTTACACAGTACTTCAGGGCGTGGTTGTCATCCTGAG
>CANFFA010000193.1 GCA_947445425.1 Paludibacteraceae bacterium | reverse complement strand
GGTTAATTCCAAGTGTGATCCTTAAAATGAAATCTGATTACAAAGAGATGGATTTTACATTAGGGGAGCAGAAATATGCTTATTTGTATGTCAAGGACTTTGCTGAATCTATTTCCAAAGTTATAGCGCATCAAGGTTCATCTGGAATCTATAATCTATCATCAAACAAAGCTATTTCGCTAAAAGAGTTATTGTTAAAGATTAAAGCAAGCGTTAATCCCAAATTTAAATTGAATTTTGGGAATAAACCATACAGACCAAACCAGTCCATGCACATTGAAGGGGATTCAACAAAATTCAATGAGACTTTTGGGAAAGTAGAAACTTCAAATTTTGAGGAAAAATTGCATTTGGTCATAAATTCTTATCAAATATAAAATGAAACTATCTGATTATATAGTAGACTATTTTGAAAAACAAGGCATTCGTGTCGTGTTTGGGTATATAGGTGGAATGATAACCCACTTGGTAGATTCAATCGTACTAAATGAGAATATTCATTTTGTACAAACTTATCATGAACAATCAGCAGCCATTGCAGCAGAAGGGTATGCCAAAGAATCTGGTTTGTTTGGTGTAGCCATTGCAACCAGTGGTCCTGGTGCCACGAACATGATGACAGGTATTGCAGATGCATTTTTTGATTCTATACCCGTAATTTATATTACAGGTCAAGTAAATACACACGAATATAAATACGACAAACCCATTCGTCAACAGGGATTTCAAGAAACGGATGTGGTAAGTATTGTGAAGCCCATCACCAAATATGCAAAGTTTGTTGATAAGGCCGAGGACATACGTTATGAATTAGAAAAGGCAAAGAGTATTGCCATGTCTGGCAGAAGAGGTCCAGTTTTGTTGGATATCCCTATGGATATACAAAGGACAGAGATTGATCCAGAAGGACTTAGAACCTATGTGCCTGTGGTAGAAGGAAAGCAAAGTTTTGATTTTGAATCTATTTCAGCATTATTAAAAGATGCGAAACGTCCAATGCTATTGGTGGGTGCCGGTTGTTTGTCAGAGAAAGCTAAAGGGGAAATAAGCCAGTTTATCAATAATACCAAAATACCGGTTATCTCCTCCTTAATGGGGCGTGGCGTCATTGATGAAACCTATTCCAACTACATTGGTATGATTGGTAGTTATGGTAATCGGTGTGCCAATATGGGAATTGCCAATTCTGATCTTTTAATAGCCTTAGGAACTCGCTTGGATACAAGGCAAACGGGTGCCATGGTAGATAAATTTATTCAGCATGGTAAAATAATCCATGTAGATATTGATGCGAATGAATTAGATTGCCATAGGTTAAATAACCGAATAAAAGTACATTCGGATGTCTATTCATTTGTTAAACAATTAAATTCAGATAAGATTGAAACCACATCAACAACTGAATGGTTAGCTTATTTGACTAAATTGAAGCTTGATTATAATCAAGATAAGGAAGTTGAACGTTTTGTAGAGAATAAATCTCCTTACCGTTTGATGCAGGTTTTAAACAAATATAGCAAGCGAGATGATGTTTTTGTTGCTGACATTGGTCAAAATCAAATGTGGGCTGCCCAAACCTTACAATTGAAAAAAGGGCAGAAGTTTATTACCAGTGGTGGTTTGGCTCCAATGGGCTTCTCACTTCCCGCTTCTGTAGGTACTTCTTTTGCTAATCCTAAAAAGACTATTTTTTCTATTAATGGAGATGGAGGATTTCATATTTCTACTCAATCATTAATGCTTATTTCTCAGTATAATTTACCCATCAAGGTTATTGTAATCAATAATCAAGCCTTGGGAATGATTACACAGTTCCAACAATTATATTTTGACGGTAGGCTATCTGGAACAAGCTATAGTGGCGGTTATGTTGTTCCCAATATTAAGGACATTGCTGCAGCCTATGGATTACCCTATTATGCAATAGAGGAGAGTGATTTGGTTAATGAAACTTTAATGCAGGAGATATTTTCTTTAAATAATTGTATTGTTGAGTATATAACTTCCGGTTTAACAACTGTTTCTCCTAAATTGGAATATAATAAGCCGATACATACACCAATACCATTGTTGCCAGAAGATGAACAGAATGCTAATATGTTGATTACTAATATTAAATGAGAGTTACAGTATTCTTAAGAGGTATAGCTTTAAAAATTGGCATTGATAAATCAATATTTTACACTTCGTCTGCTAGAATTATACAAGCATTAGGTGGAGTAGTAGCTATTTTGTTTGTTGCAAAGTATTTAAATGGTGTGGAACAAGGATTTTATTATACTTTTGGAAGTATAGTAGCTATTCAGGTATTCTTTGAATTAGGTTTAAATGGAATAATTACTCAATATGTGGCACATGAAATGGCCCATTTAGAATGGAAAGATAATGTTACATTAACAGGCGAAAAAAAACATCTTTCAAGAGTTTCATCATTACTGCATTTTAGTATAAAGTGGTATTCTGTTTTTGCAATAGTTTTATTCATTACACTTTTAATTGTTGGCTTTGTTTTTTTTAATAAATATGATACTTCGGGTGAACACATTGACTGGGAAATTCCATGGTTATTGCTATCTATAGGAACTTCAATCAATTTATTACTTGCACCCATTTTAGCTCTTTTTGAAGGCTTAGGTAAGGTGACAGGAGTCGCTAGAATTAGGTTATTTCAACAACTTTTATCTGTAATTGTAGTTTGTGGAGGCCTTATTGGTGGAGCTAAATTATATGTTTCAGGCATAAATTGGATCGTTGGAATTATTCTTATTTTGTCTTTGTTATATAATGGGGATTTTAAAAGAATTCTAATTAATTTATGGAAAGTTGAGATGTCTTACAAGGTAGACTATAAAAAAGAAATATTTCCTTATCAATGGAAAATTGCTTTAAGTTGGATGAGTGGTTATTTTATTTTTCAGCTTTTTAATCCTGTCTTATTTGCTACTGAAGGGGCCGTTGTTGCTGGGCAAATGGGCATGACACTTGCAGCTTTAAATGGAATTACTTCATTGTCGATGAGCTGGATGAGTACTAAAGTTCCATTATTTTCAAATTTAATTGCTTTGAAGAAGTATGTAGAGCTTGATAAAGTATTTGGTAATACTTTGAAACAATCAACATTGATAAATGCTTCTACTTTAATTCTTATGTTTTTAGTAATCTTTACCATAAGGTTTTTTCATTTGGTAATTGGCGGCATGTATTTAGGAGATAGATTTTTAGACTATCTTCCATTGATTTTAATGATGACACCAATCTTTTTAAATCAGTTTATTAGTTCATGGGCTACCTATTTGCGTTGTCATAAAAAAGAACCATTTTTGATTATATCAATAGTTACTGGAATTCTTTGTTCTTTATCTACTATACTTTTAGGAAGGTGTTTTGGTATTATTGGTATTACTATTGGTTATTGTATTATAACTGTTTTTACTTTTATATGGGGGTATGCTATTTATTTAAGAAAAAAACGTGTTTGGCACAATGACCTAAATTCATTTTAATATAATCCTGCCAATAAATAACAATATACATGAAGAAACTATCTATTTGCATTCCAACCTATAATCGCAGTAGCCTCCTACTTTCACAGCTCAAATTTTTAAATAAAGAAATCCAACCCTTTAATGATATAGTTGATGTAATTGTAGCAGATAATTTATCTGATATTGATCACAGAAATAAACTGATAAATTATCACAAGCAGAATTGTTTTTTTGACTTGAAGCTAAATGAAAAAAATTTGGGTTCAATTGGAAATATATATTTTTTAATGAGCTTGGTGAAAAGTGAATATGTTTGGTTTGTAAGTGATGATGATATTTTATTGGAGGGTGTTATTGCAAGATTAGTTCAGATCATTAGTACTAAACCTGTAAATCACATCTTTTTAAATCATAGTGCTTTTATTCATGATCCAAATATTATTGATCATACAGTTGATTTGTTAGGGCATAATGGGTATAATGATGATGGAAAACAAAGTCTTATTGATTTATTTGTTTCTAATGGAACGGTAAGTATGTTTATGACTGCTTGTGTATATTCAACTTCCTTATTAAAATCTTTTTGTGCCTCTAGGCCAATACAAACTTTAATGGATCCATTATTATTTTCTTTTAAATTAGCAGATGGTCCAATTTTTATTGAAAAAGATATTTTTGTGCTTGAGCGTTGTATTGGATTTTCTTGGATCAATGAAAGTCTTGCTATTTTTTCATGGCAAGTTCAAGAAGGATTGATAGAATTACTCAACAATGGTTATTCACGTAAAGATGTTTTAACGATGGTAAATAGTTCTTATATTAGCAATCGAGGTAATTATTTAAGAATGATTCTTCAAGCACCATTAAAAGTTAAAAAAAATCTTATTTCATTTTTAGGTTGGTCTCAATTTATATTGATTTTACCATCTTTGTTTTTTAATTTGAAAAGAGTTTTTATTAATGTAATTGACATTTTGAAACTTAGAAAAAAATAGACAAATTATATCTTTTCAGTTAAAGTGGAAAATTTACATTATATTTTATCTCTAAAATGACGATTTATATAGCTATTGGGATTTTATTGTTTTTATGTGCCCTTGTAGAAACGGCTGTTTATAAAAATTTCATTAATCGTAAAAGTATAAATGCGGTTTTATTTTCATTTTTAACTGTCTTTGCGATTTTTTTTATTGGTTTTAGAGAAAATTGCGGTTTTGATTATTATAATTATAATTATATTTTTGATGAGTTTTCAACCGATTTTTGGGTTCAGAATGCTGTTTTAATGGGTGTAGAATTTGGTTATGCTTTTATAAATCACTACCTACCTGATTTTAGAACTGTTTTAGTTTTAATGGCTCTTTTTACTGTTTTCTTTCAATTTAAGTTTATTTATAAGTATTCACCTTTACCTTTTTTATCTGTTTTTTTATTATTAGGTGTTGCTTTTTATCCATCTTTAATGGGTCAATACAGACAGGCATTAGCTATTTCTATTATATGTTGGGCATTTGTAAATAGAGATAATAAAGCTTTTTTTTTTACTTTAGTAGTTATTGCTGCATTATTCCATACTTCTGCATTATTATCTGTCTTCGTTTTATTCATTCCTGATAGGATATTTAAAACGAAACAATATCTTTTAATGTTATTTTTTGCGTTAGTTGTTAATTTTTCAATGAAGTCTGTTTTCCTCAATTTTGCTCAATTTTTGCCAAGCATTATCAGTTCTAAGTCTGAAATATATGGTGAAAGTGAAAATTTCACTTTGGGCTTAAATTTTGCTATGTTAATTAGAATCATTGTTTTCTTTATGATATATAGTAATAAAGAGCTTTTATTATCACTTGATAATTTTAAATATTTTCTAAATATATATTTTGTTTCGTTATTAGTTTATTTAGGCTTTGGTTTTTTACCTCAGTTATCAGGTAGAGGAAGTACGTATTTCT
>CANFFA010000192.1 GCA_947445425.1 Paludibacteraceae bacterium | reverse complement strand
AGTTCATCAAGGTTGATTTTCCAACATTGGTATACCCCACCAATGCTACCCTAACCATTTTACCACGGTTTTTACGTTGGGTAGACATCTGTTGATCAATGTCTTTCAAATTTTCCTTCAGTAAAGCTATCTTGGTTAGGATAATCCGTCTATCCGTTTCAATCTGTGTTTCACCAGGTCCACGCATCCCGATACCACCTTGTTGTCTTTCCAAGTGCGTCCACAAACGGGTCAAGCGTGGTAACATATACTGACATTGTGCCAATTCAACTTGGGTTTTAGCACTAGCTGTTTGTGCTCTTTTTGCAAAAATATCCAAAATAAGGCTGGTTCGATCCAAAATAAGTACCTTTAACTCAGCCTCAATATTGCGTAGTTGCTTTGGCGACAATTCATCATCAAAAATAACGACACCAATTTGATTTTCATCTACAAATGTCTTTATTTCAACAAGTTTACCTGGCCCAACAAATGTTTTAGGATTAGGATACTCAAGTCTTTGTAGAAATATTTTTTCAGGTGAAGCACCAGCAGTTTCAGCTAAAAATGCCAATTCGTCGAGGTATTCACGTGCTTTTTCTTCTTTCATTAATTGGGTCATTACACCCACCAAAACGGCTTTTTCTTCGTATATCTCTGTTTTCATAGTTTTATTTTAAATCTAATCTGGTAAAATAATAATACGCATCATTGCTTCATTTCTGTTACAAAAGATGTCATTGTATATTTATAAATATAATTAAAATCTTCATTAAGTAATTAATAAATAACACCTTAATACTATTACTATTAGGTGTATTTACTGATTAAATATTCATTTTTTTTAATGAACAAATGTACTATTTTTTTATTAATTTTCATTTACGCCGCTTTAAAAATAGCCATATATCTGAACTACAACTCGATGAAGATTAATCTTTACTTAATAAAAAATATTTTATAATAATTCACTGACTTTCACCGTTATGAGATAATATAAATTTACATGTCATTTTCAATTAACAAAAACGCTGTATCTTTGACTGATTTTTGAAAATGAAATCTAGAAAACAAAGAATTTTGAATAATCCATGCCCTTATTTAATTTCGATCTAAAATCAAATACTACAAAATCATATAGAAATGACAAAACAAATTAGTATTATAGTTTTGATATTAAGCACTATACTTCCCTGTTTTTCACAGGCCGGCTATGGTATTTATCAATTTCTAGAACTACCAGCATCTTCACGTTTGGCTGCACTTGGGGGAAGTAATGTATCATTGAAAGATAATGACATTAATTTTGCATTCCAAAACCCAGCCTTATTGGGTACCGAATCTAATAAAGTGATTAGTTTTAACACGGCATTTTATTTAGCTGACATTCAGTTTGGCTCTGTAGCTTATGCTAAATCCATTGACAGTACAAGTACTTTAGCCATTGGTATACAATATATTGATTATGGTACTTTTAAAAATGTTACAGACTTTAATGAAATAATAGGTCAATTTACAGCAAAAGACTATGCCGTTAGTGCAATGTATGCTCGTCAACTGAATAAATTATTTTCAATTGGTGTAAGCTTAAAACCTATCTATTCAGTATATGAACAATATAGTAGTTTTGGATTAGGAGTGGATGCGGGTATTAGCTATTATAATCCCAAAGAACTTATCTCAGCAGGTTTTGTGTTTAGAAATTTTGGTTCACAGATAAAAGGCTATTATTCAGATGAAAATGGACAACACCTCGAACCTCTCCCACTGAATATTCAACTAGGAGCCACCAAGAAATTCGCACATGCCCCCTTGCGTTTATCATTGACTCTTCACAATTTGCAGCAATTTGATTTAAGCTACAAATCTACCAACCAACCGAAGTCATCGCTAACAGCCACTACAACAGGCAACAATGATAGCTTTGTTAAAACAGTTGGTAATACATTTGAGAAGGCAGTAGACCATGCAATTGTAGGAGTTGAATTTGTACCCAACAATAACTTTTACGTTGCTGTTTCCTATAATCGTCGCCGACAAGCAGAATTAAGTTCAGATGGCTTTAAAAGCTACTCTGGGTTTTCATTTGGAGGAGGTATAAAACTTTCAAAATTCCATGTTGGATTTGGTAGGTCACAATTTTACACTGGCAATTATGCCTACCAATTTTCAATTAGCACTGCTCTGAACGAATTTAAATTATAAAAGTCTACGAACGACAGACCCTCATAAAATGAAAAAAATTATTGTAGCCATTGATGGCTTTTCATCTTGCGGAAAAAGTACCATTGCCAAAGCATTAGCACGAGAAACTGGATATATTTATGTAGATACTGGTGCTATGTATCGAGCTATATCTTTATTTTGTGTTCAAAATGGACTCATGACCGATCAGGAAATTAAACTTGAGGAACTCGAAAAAGAAATTAAAAGTATAAGTATTGAATTTAGAGCCAATGCTGCTGGTGAATCTGAGACCTACTTGAATAACATCAATGTTGAAAAGGAAATTCGAAGCCTTGAAGTGGCCAGCGGTGCAAGTAAGATCAGTACTTTGGGATTTGTACGTAGAGAATTAGTGCGTCAACAACAACTCATGGGAGAGAAAAAAGGAGTAGTGATGGATGGAAGAGATATTGGCACAGTGGTATTTCCAAATGCAGAATTAAAGCTTTTTTTAACTGCCTCAGCTGAAATTCGTGCACAAAGACGAATGGATGAGATGCTTGCAAAAGGGGAAAAAGTTGATTTTGAGACTGTATTGGCTAATGTTATAGAGCGAGATGAACGTGATGTTAATCGTACTGAAAGTCCATTGAGAAAAGCTGTTGATGCCATAGAAATTGACAATTCGAATATAAACAAAGAAAAGCAAAGTGAAATGATTCGAACTTTATTTGCTAAAAAAACGTTTTAGTGGTCGATAAATTATTTTTAAATAAGAAAATAGAACTATAAAAATGGCAAATATTGAAATTGACAAAAATTCAGGTTTTTGTTTTGGCGTATTAAAGGCTGTAACAAAGGCCGAAGAGGAATTAGTAAACAGTGAAACACTCTACTGTTTGGGGGATATTGTACACAATGGACAAGAAGTTGAGCGACTCACTAAAATGGGCTTAATTACCATTGATCATGAACAATTTGCTCAGTTACATGATGTGAAGGTATTACTTCGGGCCCACGGTGAGCCACCAAGCACCTACGAAATAGCAAAAAAGAATAACATTACGTTAATAGATGCTTCTTGTCCTGTAGTGCTTCGACTTCAAAAACGAATCAAAGATGCCTATCTTGAAGAGACTGATCCAGAGGCTCAATTGGTTATTTATGGTGAAAAGGGACACGCTGAGGTAAATGGATTGGTGGGTCAAACCAATCAAAGTGCTATTGTAATTGAAGGTGAAAAAGATTTTGATAAACTTGACTTCACTAAAAAAATAAGATTTTTCTCTCAAACCACTAAACCTTTAGACGGGTTTAATAAGATTGTTGGTGTTTTGTCAGATAAAATGGCAGATAAAGATAAATTTGTATATACTGACACAATTTGTCGACAAGTATCGAATAGAATCCCAAATATTACTACCTTTGCAGAACAAAATGATATTGTGATTTTTGTGAGTGGTAAAAAGAGTTCAAATGGAAAAGTACTTTATAACCACAGTAAAAAAATTAATCCCAACACCCATATCGTTTCTGAGCCAAGTGAATTAATTGGCCTTGAAATTGATTATAGCAAAAAAATAGGTATCTGTGGTGCCACTTCTACACCAAGTTGGTTGATGGAAGATGTAGCCAAAAAATTAGAGGAGTTATCCTTGCTATAAAGAATGGGTGCATGAGTATTTGTATTTGAAAATAATTTATCAAAAATATGAAATACGAAATTAAATGTATCGGTGTATTGACCTCTGGAGGTGATTCACCAGGAATGAATGCCGCCATTCGATCGGTGACGCGAGCTGCAATTTTCAATGGTATCCGTGTGAAAGCAATTTACAGAGGATACAAAGGTTTAATCACAGGTGAAATTACTGAGTTCCAAACTCAAAACGTGAGTAATATCATCCAGCAAGGTGGTACTATTTTGAAATCAGCTCGTTGTGCAGAATTCAGAACGCCAGAAGGTCGTAAGATGGCTTTCGACAATATGGAAAAGCACGGAATTGATGCCTTGGTAGTGATTGGTGGTGATGGTACTTTTACTGGAGCTCGTATTTTTGCACAAGAATTTAATGTGCCGATCATTGGACTTCCAGGTACGATTGACAATGATCTTTACGGTACGGATTCAACCATTGGTTATGATACAGCATTGAATACCATTGTCGAGGCTGTTGATAAAATCCGTGATACTGCATCCTCTCACGAGAGACTCTTTTTCATTGAAGTAATGGGGCGTGATGCAGGCTTCTTGGCATTGAATAGCGGTTTAGCATCTGGTGCAGAAGCTGCCATCATTCCTGAAAAGAAAACACAATTGGCTCAACTGGAAGAGTTGGTCAAAAATGGTTTCCGTAAATCGAAGAACAGTAGTATTGTTCTGGTTGCCGAAAGTGAACTAACTGGTGGTGCCAATGCTTTAGCCGAACACATGCGTACTGAATATCCAGAATATGATGTTAGGGTTACCATATTAGGGCATTTACAGCGAGGTGGATCACCAACTGCTTATGATAGAATTATCGCCAGTAGAATGGGTGTTGCTGCCATTGAAGCCTTATTAGAAGAGCAACGCAGTGTGATGATTGGAATTGTTAATGATGTCATTGTTAACGTCCCCTTCACCAAAGCCATTAAAGATGACAAGCCTGTTAATGAAAAATTACTGAATGTATTGCACATGCTTTCAATATAAAGTTTAATTAATAAAAAGACACCGAATGATTATTCTCATTCGGTGTTTCTTTTAAATCACAATCAGTTAATTAAAACAAAATGCAAAATAAATCAAATCCAGAAGTTAGCAAATCAGTTTTGTTAATCATAACAATGGCCTCTAACTTTCTGAACCCTTTGATGGGGGCAGCGGTTAACGTGGCTTTACCGAGAATTGCGGGTGATTTTTCACTCAATGCCATTCAATTGAGTTGGATAACCATGGCTTATTTATTGGCTTCTGCCATATTCATGCTCCCTTTTGGTAAAATTGCTGATATGGTCGGTAGAAAAAAGATATTTTTATACGGCACCATCGTATTTGTGTTTGCCTCTTTACTTTGTGCCACTTCAAGTTCTGGAAGTTCTTTAATTTTAGCGCGTTGGCTACAGGGTTTGGGAGGTGCGATGATTTACAGCACCACCATGGCCATTGTAATTTCTGCATTTCCACCGCAAGAGCGTGGTAGGGTAATTGGTTTAAATGTTGCCGCAATATACATTGGACTTGCTGTAGCACCAGTTCTTGGCGGAATACTAACGCAATCACTGGGTTGGAGAAGTCTATTTTACATCAATGCCGTTT
>CANFFA010000191.1 GCA_947445425.1 Paludibacteraceae bacterium | reverse complement strand
TCGGGATAACAGGATTCGAACCTGCGACCTCACGCCCCCCAGTCCCTAACTTTAACATTGTTTTTGATTGTAAGTATTTATTAATGATTATCTTTGCAATTGATAATCAATGCACAAAAGTACTATATTTGTTTGTATTTGCAAGTGTTTTGAAAAAAAAGGTTACAAAACAGTTACACTAAACAGTTACACCAATGGCAAAGTATAAAATCATCCTTTGGGAACACAGCACCAACAAAGACGGAATGCATCCGATTAAATTACGGGTTAATATCGGAAGTCAAAAAAAGTATATCGGTCTGGATGTTTACGCCATCCCTAGCCAGTGGATGAGTTCAACAGGTAGGATGCACACCAAGGCCACAAAAAAGGAGTTGGGGAATGAAACCATTATTGTACACAAAGACAGCGTAACAATTAACGACTACATAAGCAAACAAGAACTTAAGGCTAAAAATGTAATTGAGGATTTTGATAATAGAAAAATAGACTGGACGCTATCCCAGTTCGAAGCTGAATTTTTGCACAAGGCTATTAAGGGCAATGTGAATGAGTTCTTTTTGAAAATCATTAAGGAGCAGAAAGAAACCAACCATGTGGGGAACGCCATCAGCT
Source organism: Paludibacteraceae bacterium (assembly GCA_947445425.1). Classification (GTDB taxonomy): domain Bacteria; phylum Bacteroidota; class Bacteroidia; order Bacteroidales; family Paludibacteraceae; genus Paludibacter. Next base: position 4,858 of record CANFFA010000191.1, on the reverse strand, counting down.
ACGAACGTACGTTGCTACTCCTACATATCTTTGATAAGAATTTCGACAAAAAGGTATTTACTGAAATTGATATTAAATTTGTTCGTGAATTTGACACGTTCCTGCAGGTGCCCAGAGTGGCAGAGATAACGCTCAAAAGTGGCAAGGTGAAGAAAATCAAAAGAAACGGATGTTGTGGCAATACTCGAAAGTTTTACTTTAAGGCGTTGCGGTCTATTTATAACAAAGCCATTGAATTAAAGCAGGCGGATCTATTAACCTATCCATTCGGCAAAGGTGGTTTTGAAGTGGCCGCACTGGATGAGGAGACAGAAAAGCGATATTTACCGAACAAGTTCCTGCTGAAATTAAAATCAGAATGTTCCACCGACCCAATGAGTGAGTATGCACGCAAATTGTTTTTATTTTCTTACTACACCTATGGGATGAGCTTTTCTGATATGGCGTATTTGACAAAGAAAAATATTAAGACCTACGAAAGTGGGCTTTATATTGAATACAAGCGTACCAAGACGATGCACACTAAAAAGTCCACAAGCATAAAGATAAAACTTACAGAGGAGCTGCAAGCAATCATACAGGAGCTATGCGCCACCATGCAGCCAATGGATAGCTATTTATTGCCAATTATTACCAAGAGCGGATATGAGGGCGAACAGTTGTATCTACATTGTAAAACAAGACTAAAAAAATACACCAAGTATCTTAAAGCGTTGGCCATTGAATTTGAATTTGGGGATATTAACCTAACGTCCTATGTAAGCCGCCACACCATGGCAATGACCCTGCAGGGGCAGGACGTACCAAGGGAGGTGATAAGCCAAATTTTGGGACACAAAGACCTTAATACAACCGCTACCTATTTAGATAGTTTTAATTCAAATGTTATTGACGAAGCAGCTAAATTACTATAATATGCCACAATTTACAAACGAAGAAATTGCAGAAATTCAAAAACAGAATTTATTCCTTTTATCCCTTAAAGCGCCTAGATTTATTACTTTTAAATCTGTTATTCTAACTTATTTGTTAGAAAAAAATAAAAACAGTATTGTTGTAATGAAAAAGCAATTTGAATTAAAATATAATGCTTTTGTTTTCAAACTTTCTGTAATGCCTGCTAATGAAACGGAAAGGAGAAAGTCAAAAAACAAGTTGGCCGAATATCTAAAAGTTCAGTTGGCCGATTTTGAAAACAAATGCAGCAAGGAGCTTTTGCAGGAGCATAAAAAAGATGCAGAACAATGGTTGAGTGAGTGGGATAATTACACTTTGGATTTAGCAGAAAAATGCAGACTTGAAAGTATTAATGAGCTTGAATTTGAACTTTCAACTATTTCGGCAGAAAGAACGGAATTAAGAAATTTATATCAACATTACATTGAAAAATTAAAACCTCAAAAAAAACTACAAATTCATTCATGTATCCAATTATTGCCTAAAGATTCTTTTTATAACCTTTTTGTTTTCAGTTCGGAAACACCTAAGCACGAAAAAGACTTCCAACACTTCACTTTAAATGAAAAAGAAACTAAATCGTTTGTTAGACAAGGCATTAACGGATTGCCCGTATATCATTTTGCATTAATCTATTTAATTAACAATGTTTTTAATTTAAAACAAGGGGCTGCATTTTCTAGAAAACTAAGTAGGGAGCAGTTGGCCGAAATTGAAGCTACTTATACAGACAGTTATAACAAAAGCGTCGCGGAATTTGAAAAATCATATCCTAACCCAATAGATTATCTAGATTGTATAAAAGGTTCCTATAATTCACTCGAAGATTTTCTGATGCACTTTAGGACTTATAATGTAAGGACTTTGACGATTAGAAGTATTAAAGATTTTGGGACGACTGCAGGGATTTATACTAAATTAAATATCTATAGGGAGTTGCTGAACGAATCCAAAGAATCAAATGGTGAAATTAAAAAGTTCAAGTCTGAATTATCGGATGATTGTTTAATCAACATAATGCACCTCCTTGTTAAACAAAAGGAGCTACCCAGTACCGATGTAGATTTATGGCTGTATTGGTTTAATCGCAAATCTATTAATAATACTACCCAATTGATTTGGAGCGGAACACCTACGATGTTAGCCAACGTGATGAGCACGATTTGTGGCACTTACCAAAGAATTGCGGCCAAAGTAGCGATTAAAGACTGGAAAGATGCAAGTGTTTCGATGAGCGGACGGAGAAAAGCAGATCTGATTAAAGAAATAGAACAAAAAATTACAATAAGTAAACAAACAAAACCTTAAAAAAGTCCGACCCCTTTTTTGAAGCCTGCAAGCCTTGTGTTTGTGGGCTTTTTTGTGTTTAGTCCGACCCAGTCCGACCCTTTATTGTTCGGAGTTAAGTATCTAAATATGTGATAATTAGCTTGTATTTGGTTGTTTGTCTGTGTATCTTTGCAGTGCAATTAAATAGAGTTGCTCTCTTTGGCCAGAGGGAAGTTTTTAAACTTCTAAAATTTACAAAATGACTTATTCAAATGAAATGCCCTTGGCAGCCTTAAGTATCGGACAATTTAAAGAGTTCTTGCAAGAGTGGGCAATGCCTGCAGTACCAAGTTCACAGGATGAAGCCCCCGAAGCGTTTGGGAAAGCTGAGTGCAGCAAAATGACAGGCTTTGCCATTAACACCATTAACAGATTTATTTGTGATCGCACCATCCCGTACTACAAAATGAACTCACGGGTTTTGTTCAAACGGGATGAGATTAAAGACTGGATGCTATCCAAAAGGGTGGGGACGAATGCGGAGTTCGTGGCAGTAAAAGAGGTTCAACTCTCTAAAAAAGCCGCCAAATGAAAACAGCCACCGAAACCAAAGTCCCAACAGCCGTTCCACTACAGAACAAAGATAGTCAATTACAGCGGATTAACCGCAGCCATAAGGAGTTAATTAAAGTATTAGACGCAATTCACATTAAAATACTAGCCCTATGTTAGTAAATGAAACGACAGTGTTCTATGAGTACCTTATGGAGCATACAGCCACTTGCAGCATGGCGAGCGAAGCAACGGGATTAAAACAAAAAAATCTATGCCGATATAAAATTGAACTTCAAAAAGCAAATTTATTGTGGGAGGTGGATTTGAAACCTTGCAAAATTACTGGATTTATAGCTCAATGGTTGACCACTAACCCCGATTTAATTGCTGCGGTTGACAATAAACAACTCTCTTTATTCGACAGCATGGAGGGCTTACAAAATGACTAAGTTAGTAAACTTAAACGAAGCCAATAAAAGCACCACCATTCAAAAGGATTGGCTCGAAATTGTGGACATGGGCGAACGCTCTTACCGCTTTGGATTTTGGGAAGTCTCTATTCACACAAAAACAAAAGGAGTTGAAAAATATGATGTTTTGGTATTTAACGGGGTTTCAAAGAATGGATTATTCTCTATTCTGGAAGCTGCAGGGTTTGCCAAAAGATACCGACTAGATGGCTCTTATATCCTACTGAGAGAAAAAGAGAACATTCTCTCAATGGCTACCCCCGCCCAGATTAAAGATTTTTGTATTGAGTTGGTGAATACATTGCCAGATACGATGACAGTACAGGGATTTAAAGTTACAAACGAACGATTGAAAGAGATATTCTACAGCTCTCACCATGTTTTGTTCGGTGAAAATGTGCTCTCTCCTTTGCGAAATAATGATTCTGAAATGTTAGCAGATACGGCCAAGGAAATGTTCTTCCCCTACCTTAATACGGTGGTGAAAGTTGGACGAAATGGCATTGAATTAATACCTTATGGCGACCTCAAAAACCTTTGTATTTGGGAAAGCCATATTATAAAGCGCAATTTCATTCTAAGCCCCTCTAAGCCTATGTTTGCCGACTTCCTAACAAATGTATGTTCGGGTGATTTGGAACGTATCAGAGCGATGCGCTGCGCAATTGGTTACGGAATGCACCGCCACTATTCTGGAGCAAATACCAAAGCAGTGATTCTGTATGATGAAGCCTTAACAGATGCCAATTCAGCCAATGGAGGGACTGGAAAGAGTTTGTTCGCTATTGCCTTAAGTAAGATGCGTGAGACGGAGACAATTGACGGAAAAAAGTTTGATGCGTCCGAACGGTTCAGCTTGCAGCGTGTAACAGAAGCCACTGAGATAGCATTTTTTGACGATGTAAAACCAGACTTTGATTTTGAACGCTTTAATTCCATGTTAACAAATGGATGGGAGACGGAAGCCAAAAACAAAAAGGCCTTAAGAATTGAGGTTGAGAAGTCCCCTAAGATGATCATTGCCAGTAACTCAATTATGCGCTGCAAAGATGGCAATACGGCCACCAGACGCCAGTACATTCTGGAGTTCAGCGATTACTACTCAAAATTACTGGACACGGTACAAAAGCCGATAGAACACGTTCACCAATGTGAGTTCTTCACTGGATGGGATGGCCAAGAGTGGAACGCTTTTGATAATTTTATGATAGCCAGTTGTATTGATTATTTGGCCAATGGATTACCACTTCAAAAGACAAAAAACGTTGAATACAATCGACTACTGCAGGCCACCTCACAGGACTTTGTGGATTGGGTAACGGAAAAAGATTTCCAGATTTTGACAGATTACCAGTTTAACCAGAATTTCATTGAGTTTAAGTCTTTGCACTATGGCGAGAATAGCCAATGGAGTAGTGCAACCTTTGGCAAATGGATAAAACTGTATGCCAAGACTGGAGGATTCAGTTATGAGACCCACAAATTCAATACGGTAACTTATTTTAAGTTCAAAAGAGTGAACTGAGATTTATTTGTAACTATCTGAAAATCAATATGAGTGAACTGAGTGAACCCAAAATCTTTGAAATTGGATATACCCCTATTTT
>CANFFA010000190.1 GCA_947445425.1 Paludibacteraceae bacterium | reverse complement strand
CTTAAACGGATGTCTTGATCAAAGAATCCATAATCTCTATGTCGCTTAAAACGTTTCATCTTGATAGTTATTTATACCACAAATATAGTAAATATCAATTAGTTACGCAATAATTTTACAATAAATTAGTTTTTAGAAGTGCCCATTATGGATTTGGCGGATGAGATTGGATTGTTGTATTATGAGGAGCCCGGTAACTATATTTCCGGAAATGATGATGCTTTCTCCCGTGCTTGTCTTCGTGAAAAATTGATGCGCATGGTGAAACGTGATCGCAGTCGTGCCTGTTTGGTGATTTATAATATGCAAAATGAAATGCGGGAAGTGCCTGATTCCATTTTTGCATTTCACAAGCGCGACATGGCTGAGGCGCACAAGATTGACCCTTCGCGCACTATTACCCGTACTTCCGGATGGGCACCAAAGTACTATACCGATGATCAAGCCAAATTGCATGCTCGACCTTTTGATAGTACTTTATACATGAACGGCTGGTACGATTATCACCGTGCACCTGGTCCACATACTTGGATGCAGCAGTTTTACCGCAGTCCAAAGGAGTACTACAATAATTCGGATAACAACGCTGAGATCGTCTATTGGGGGGGAGGAAGGAGCACTATCTGCTCCACCACGTATTGCTAAAATTAAAGAAGCACTGGACAAAGAGGCTAATTTAGGTTGGGATGGTGCCCTGTATTTGCAACAATACAAGGAGTTTGCAAACTATTTTGATTCCAAAAAACTGTCGCCTTATTTCTCAACTTTGGACGGATTGACCCAAGCCATGGGAAAAGTTTCCCTCGAACACCAAGGTCGTAAAATTGAAAATGTACGCATCAACAATACTGCCGATGGCTATACTGTAAATGGTTGGGAAGCTGAAATTCTTGATAATCATTCGGGTGTGGTGGATTGTTACCGCAATCCAAAAGCTGATCCTGCTATTTTGGCTTATTATAACCAGCCACTTTACGTTGCGATCAAGACCCGTCAACAAGTAGTAAAAGCCTCAGAAAAAGTATTGACCGATTTTTACATTGTCAATGAAAAAGAGTTGAAAGGGAGTCATATTTTAAGTCTGGTGGTAAAAGATACCTTGGGTGCAGAACTTTTCCAAAAAGAGATTCCTGTGAACATCATTGGTGGAGAAGTATACGGACAACTCATTGCGGAAGGTATTGAAATTCCTACAGGAAAAGTAGGAGGGATGTGCAAAATTTCTGCAGTATTAAAAGATGCTTCGGGTAAGGAAGTTGCTACAGGTCGTGAGTTTTTCTTAACCGTCAATAACTAGGATTCCAAAGTTGTAGGAAGTGGTGCTATTTGGGAATATGGCGATGTAGTGAAGAATTTCTTGAAAAGTGAAAAGGGTGTTTCAATTCCAGCTTATGCCGAGGGCTTGAAAAAACTGGACTGGATGGTCGTTACCCGTACTCCCAAAGGTGGTGATAAAATGATTATCTCCAATGAAAATTTACGAGACCTTCAAGGCAACAAGGGTTTGACCACTTCCTATTTTATGGGTAAGGATTTTGAGACAGAAGTGGCCCAACAAAATGAGCCTTTTGTGAACATGGTCATCAATCAAGGTGCAACGCCACATCCAAAAGTCTCCACTACTGAGAATTATAGCATCCGTTGGGAAGGGCAATTACTGCCACCTTTTACTGGGGCATATAATTTTGAAATAGAAGTGGGCTATGGCGGAGTAGCCGAATTGATAGTCAATGGACAGAAGTTTGTTTACGACCTTAAAACTAAAACGCTTAAAGGAACCTTAAATTTGGAAGCCAATAAAGCAGTAGCTTTAAAAATAGAGTTACGCCACAAACGGTATACTGCTGCTTGTCGCCTGTTTTGGACAATCCCAGATCCGACCGTGATTGATGCTCAAAAAATAATGGACAGGGTGAAGAACGAGGGTACTAATTTGGTTATTATTGACAATGCTGCATCGTGGATGGAATTGATATCCAAAAATGTTCCAGGAGTAAAATATAATGATATATTTGTGGTAGGAAGCAACTGGTTGGGCGGTGTTCATTTTGTAAAGCAACATCCTCTGTTTAAAGATTTACCGATAATTCAAGGATTGGATTGGCCCTATGAAATGGTCGTTAAAAATGGTAACGAGCGCATTGGTATTCAAATGGAAGGTGAAGAGTTAGTGGCAGGAGCGTACCATTGCTATCCACAACAATTGGGAACGGCAGTTGGTGTGATAGCTTGCGGAAAAGGTAAAATCATCTTCTCAACCTTGGATATCTACAATAGCTTGCAAGAAAAAGAATCTACCGCCGAAGTTGCCCACAAACTCCTTTTTAATTATATTGAATATTCAAAATAGCATATTAATCATTTGCCCAACAGAAAATTAAATTAGTAAGACTCATGTATTTTAAACGCCTTGCGCGAATCCCCATTATTGGCACATTAGCACATTGGCATATTAGCACATTAAAAAAATACCAAATTATTAAACCATGAAAATTTTAAAATTTCTAGTCTTAGGCGTTGCATTATCAGCCCAACAAATGCAGGCAACTGTAAGTGTCAATAATCTATTTACTGACAATGCCGTTTTCCAAAGGGGTATTGAAGTCCCAGTTTGGGGATGGGCAGCTGAAAACGAAAAAGTAAGTGTTGAATTCAACGGTCAAAAAGTGGAAACCACTGCCGCCAACGGAAAATGGTTGGTAAAGTTAAAACCGATGAAGGAAAATGCTACACCACAAAATCTTACTGTAAAAGGTGAAAATACGATTACTGTAAAAAACATCCTGATAGGAGAGGTGTGGATTTGTAGCGGACAAAGTAATATGGAGTGGGCATTGTGGAAATCAGAAGGTGGTGAAGCGGCGGTTGCCAATTCCACCAATCCCAACCTGCGTATTTTCAATGTACCTCACACTGTCAAAATGGAACCACAGAGCAATGTAAATGCTAAATGGGTATTGTCCGATCCCAAAAGTACCAAGACCGTTTCGTCTATTGGCTACTGGTTTTTGAGTAAATTACAAAAAGAATTGGGCGTACCAGTCGGATTTGTAAGCGTGGCTTTTGGTGGCACCGTTATAGAATCTTGGTTAAGCAAAGAAGTCTTGGAAGCGCAACCAAAAAAAGATAAATATATGGACGTGGTGGCCATGAAAGCCGAGTACGATGCCAATGCTCTAAAAGTGAAACCCATTCGTGATGCATGGGAACGTGCCAAAGACTCTGCTAAAATTAACAAACTTCCTGCACCTCCTCAGCCTGCTGGTTTGCCGAGTGAATTTAAAGGAACTACTACTATTTACAATGGTGAAATTGCCCCTCTTTATCCCTATGCCGTAAAAGGAATTGCGTGGTACCAAGGCGAATCGAATGCCTATGTAGGTAGGGCAAATAACTATAATCAATTATTGCCAGTACTTGTACAATCGTGGCGCAAAGATTGGGAACGTGCTGATTTACCCTTTTTGATTTTCCAAATTACCCCCAATCGCAAACCACAAACTGATCCTAACGAGCTCAGTGGAATTACCTTGGTTCAAGAAGTGCAGTTGAAAGCCAGCTTGCAAATCCCAAATACTGCTTTGGTGGTTACCATGGATGCTGCCGATACCGATGTGCATTATCTTAAAAAAGAGCCGATTGCCGATAGGGCATTAAACGCTGCTATGGTTTTAGCCTATGGTAAAAAGGCTGAGTATTGTGGTCCCATTTTCAAAAGCATGAAGATAGATGGCAACAAGGCGATCATCGAATTTACCCACTTGGGCAAAGGCCTTGAAGCAAAAGGAGACAAATTAGAAGGTTTTGTTATTTGTGGTGCCGACAAGAATTTTGTATTTGCGGATGCCAAAATTGATGGAAAGAAGATCATCGTCAGCTCCGACAAAGTAACTGCTCCCGTGGCCGTTCGTTACGGATGGGCAGATTATCCAAAAGTGAATCTCTTCAACAAAGAGGGTATTCCAGCATCTCCTTTTAGAACAGACGATTGGGCGATAGCGAAATAAAGTTTTTGTTGAAAATTGAAAGGCCGTCATCAAAATACTACTTTATGGGTATTTTGGTGACGTTTTTTTTTATCTTAATTTATCCTGTCAATTGATCTCATTGAAAACGGATACCCATTAGACTTTTAGTTCTGCAATCGAACTGAGAAATTGAAAAATGATCTCCCAATCTGTGATATCAAGACGGAAATAATTTTTTTGTAAAATAAACTGCTGTAAATTTGCGTACTATGAAAAATGATAGTACGTTTGTGATGTGGTATTAATGCTAAACTTAAGGATGATACTTACAGAAAAAGAAGCCGAGCTAATTGAGTTGATCAGAAACTTCAAAAAAATGAAACATAACCCATCTTTTCAACTGGAACTTTGGATTAGAGAGCTGTTTGAAAACTTATTAGAGGAAGAAAATTAAATAGTAACTGTAATTAAAATTATTAGCAATATGGAAACATCTATTTCAAACAAGCAAAAAGACATTAAACCCATTCTCAGTGATGTTCTTTTAGATATTACTTGGTCTAAAATATCCAAACGTTATTTTGGAAAATCATCTTCGTGGATGTACAATAAGATAAATGGTGTAGATGGAAACGGAGGGACTGGAGGATTTACTGACGCTGAGCGAGAACAATTAAAAGGTGCCTTGATTGATTTCTCTTTTAGATTACGCACGGTCTCCGAGCAATTATAGACTCGATGTGCATTACCTTAAAAAAATGCATTTGCTTGAGTAGCTTTGACGGTATTTATCCGATTGTATGATCCGAAACTCTTAACTTAATAATTAACGAATGGGGAGTTTTATTTTTCTAAAAACACATTATCTTTGTGTCCTATTTACATCCTATTATTATGAAAACAGTTAATGTTCAAATCAATATTGCCTCAGCGACAGGAATGCGTTTAGTTCGCGAAATGGAGAAGCACCCCAAAGTGGCAAAAGTAGAATATCCATTACCAGAAGGTCTGGTTGATCAAAAAACATTTACATTAGAGGAGTCGTATGAAGAATGTTGTCAGATTCTTAACGATCATTACAAAGTAGATGTTCGTAAATTATGAAAAAATACCTTGTGGTAATCACGGAAATGGCTCAACTTGATTTACGAAATCTCTCTCATGCAATCGCCTTCCAACACCATTCGCCAATTACCGCAATACGCTATATAAAAGGAGTGTACAAAGAATTTGAATGGTTAGAATCAAATGCCGAGACTTTGAAAATTCAAACTAGAAAATCATTCCTTCAATACGGGTTCAATGTAAGGTGTATCCATTACAAAAAAATGACTATTATTTATGTCATGTCTAACAACACTGCCTATATACAACGCATCATACCATCCAACACAATTATTACAGAATAACTACTTCCTAAACAAAAGCCGTCATCCATAACTTGAAATAGAGTTGTGGTTGACGGCTTTTTTATTCCTCACTTGAAAAAGATTGTTGTTATTGTTCTCACACT
>CANFFA010000189.1 GCA_947445425.1 Paludibacteraceae bacterium | reverse complement strand
CGCTCCATTTATTCGCAAAAAATCTGTAGTGTACAAACAACCTATTCAAAAAAACGAATCTGTTGAAAACTATCACTTTATGGATGGTTAGCTGCAAAATGGGTTAAATGCGAGCGATTATGAAATATCAAAATTAAAAAAGGCGTGGGGCTCTAACTATATTGTTCTCCTAAAGGTACGACCAAGCACCCACAAGTCCAAATAAGTTAAAGCCCACGCCATTTGACGTAGGTTCACTAACTTATTCTTGACTTGTTCTATTAAATTGGTCGTTTTTTAGGAGCAAGAATAAAAAGCTTACGCTGAAATACGATGTAATGCAATTGATTTTTCAATTGACGATTGTGATACAAATATAATGTTTAATTTGAGAATTAAGAATTGTCTGATAACTATTTTTTATGCTGGCTAATCGCAAACAATCATCTGATTATGTTTAGATCTGTCTTTTCCAGAATTCTTCATCTTTCCAATTATTTGGAAATCCCATTTCTTTTTCCTGAAGTAAAGGACAACCGTCAATCAATTGAAGGAAATTATTTTTAAACCCATGATCTGGACTTATGATGTTTAATAAATACTCTATATTGCAAACATAGGAGTATAACTTATTGGTGTAGATGTTTTTGTTGTTTGCGTAGGAATAAGTCGTCTTTTTGGGCAGACTAATAACAGGTAATCTTCTATTCCAAACACGTGCATGATGCGCACAGGTGTTACGTAGAATACTAAAACAAAACATCCAATTGACAAGCAAATCTGCATTTTTCACACCAAAATAGCTTGCTACTTTTTGTTTCGTTTCATCCTTTTTCAGGTTTGAAAATATTTTGGAAAGCAGTCCCATACTTGTAACCTCAAGACTCATCCAACAAGGCGGCTCTTGTGGATTGGTATAAGTGTTTTTATAGTGTTTAATAAAGGCTTCGCTGCTTCTATCAATCTCTTTTTGTAAGGAGTCTATATGATCTCTAAAGAATTGAGGGTTGTTGTACAACTCCTTTTTTAAATGCCAATGACTACCATGTTCCATGGCGTAATGATAAATTATTTGATTACGCAATGCAATCTCAATTTTTTCAATAGCATTGAAAAGTAGTAAGCGCAGCTGTCTGTCAAAAACATAGAGCTGAATAACCTGTTCAAATGTAACTTTTTTAATAAAGGGGTGATCGGGATTGATATTATCCTGAAACGGATAAGTGTAGGCACGCAGCCGATAATAGCTGATGTTTGAGAGGTAGTGTTCGGCTTTTGATTCATTGTCAAATAATAGTCCTCTTTGTTTCAATTTCTCCACTTGCTCTGGGATGCTAATGGGTAATTTGTTGTATTCCATAGTGTTGTCTGTTATATACTACCCATATAAAAATCGAAAACCCGCCAAAGTGTGCTGATCTGACGAGAAGCATGGCGGGTACTATTGAGTGCAAAAGTATAAATAAGTTTGTTCATAACCAAATATATTGAGCTGTTATTTTTCATTTTAAATTTTATTTACTGAATAGAGAAACATGAATTGCGAGTATAACACTTATACGTTACTTGTTGAAATCCTCAATGAGTTAAGCGAGATCGTTGGCTGTTTTGGCTATAACCTTGATTATTTGCAATTTATCTAACAGCAACATGAATTATATTTAACACTTTCTTGTGATTTCCGTAAAATATATCCCGCCCTTGCTTTATGTCAGCAAAGGCGGGATATATGAACTGATGATTGGCTCATTTTTGAGGTTGGTTACTTTCGATTTCTGAGTTTTTCAGCTTCTTTTATTAGCTGCTTACCTTGTTGCTCTTTGCTTATTGCCTCTTCAATTTCTCTTGCACGTTTTTCGACCTCTTCTTCTAGTTCAATAACATTATTTGTCTGTTTTTTACGCTCTTCTTCATTTGCATCATTATTGAAAACCTGTTCGAGAAAGTGCATTTTCTCTGGATCTAAACCACCATAGACTTTGATATAGCGATATTTTAAATCGTTGTTATGCAACCTTTTATTTTCCTTGTACTGAATGATATTACAAGTTAATGCACCAACAATGGCTAAAAAAAGGACAACAATTGTAATGACAACCTTGGGTGATTTTATTTCGATAGTATGCTGATGGTAAAGATGCGTTTTTTCTTCAATATTTGTATTTACTTCTGAGAAATTTGAAGATACTTTATTTTGAAAATTATACATTTGATTATGAACGCTCACAACCAGACCTTTTAATTCTCGATGATCATCCCCAATCATTTCCATTAACTTTTCAATGGGATTATCATCTGATGAGTCAAAAGTGTCAAATGGTAGTTCGCCAACTGCTGTATTATCTTTTTTCTCATGTTGTTCTGTTTTGGTATTCAGCTGTTTAAGCAGCACTTTTATTTCTTCGAATATCTCTAAAATCATGTTTGTATTCATAATTGTTTTTTAAATGCCAATGCCAAAATCCATTTTCTTCTTCTTTTTTTTCTTTTTTCTTGAATTTAAGTCATCATTGTTTTTACTCCCAGAATTGTAGTTTATAGGTAATGTGTACTGAATATCATCAATCTTCTCTTCAGGCATAAATGCAATTGACTTTATTGGGTTGTCCGGCAACTGAAAGTAGGTAACACCATTTTGACTCCTGTTCTGATTCAAAAATTGATTGCTTATTTTAGAATATGAAAATTGGCGATCCACTTTTGATCCGCTAAATTGGAATCCATTTTTTGAAAATATGGCTCCCTGGACAATATTTGTTTTGCCTTTATAGACTAGCTGCAAATCGACACCTTCACATTTTAATTGTTCAATTAACTCCTTCCAATTTTCACACCGTGGAATTTTCGTTTTTAAAATACTGTATATTTGGTATTTAGTGGCGTCTGGTTCTTTAAGGCGACACTCATTAACATTTTCTTTACCTTGCGCATAGTATAAACCATATTTTAATGTCAACTCTTTGCAGATCCTCTCTGATCGAAATCTATCGTTTTTATCGGAGATTGTTTTCCCTTGATTGTTTATTCGGTTGCAACTGATATGAATGTGCGGGTGTTCCTTGTCATTGTGCTTACCAATAATATATTGCGTATCGACAAGTCCCATCCTATTTAAATATTCATTGGCAATAATTGAGATCAATGAATTAGAGAGCTTCTCCCGATCATTTGGACTAAAATTAAGCGAAATGTGATATACGGGCTTGCTTATTGGTCTTACTTCTGCTTGCGTTTCAAAGCTTTTGCTGATTGAATCTAAATCTTTTAATCGAACGCCTTCCGAGGCTAACAGCTCTGTTCCTTTACTAGCATTAAATATGTATTTTACTATGGTGCTAAAGTTGGAACGCATTGTTATGTTTGCTATCACCGTTGTATAAGATTTAAAAGATCATCAATTTTTTTCGCTAATAATAAATAATCTTGCCTTGCATCAGTGTAACCATATGTATTTGCGGTACGAGCCACTTGGTTGAGGTTATTCGCCATTCCAGAGAGCTTACGGATTATATCTAACAATTCCGGTGAGACTCTCTGCTTAATTACGCTGTCAGAGATTGCTAATCGAATATATTCACTGATGGAAACGCCGGTTTCTTTTGCCTTCGCTCTGAGGGTGTAGTAATCCTCCGTTGACATTTTGCAGTTGGCTCTGTAGCCCTTAACCTCGCTCAATTTTTTAGTGGGTCTACCACCCTGTTTTAAAGAATTCATTTTTGTAGTTTTTATTTGTTTTGAGACCAAGTGGATGTATTTGTATGACAAATACATACACTTGCCAGTTATCTTAAACAGTATTTTATGAACTTAAAATCCCAATGGCTAATTGATTGCATTCTCCTTTTTTATTTGTGTTTCATAAATCAAATCAAGTGCAACTGATATTAATTCGAAACTATTTTTTTGATTCCCGGAATGATTTTCATCTAACTTTATTGGCAATGTATCCAATATAAAATCCGCAATATCGAAGCCTTCCTCTCGCTGCTTTGTTGTCGCCAATTTTTCCAAATAATCAAATACCACAACCTGTATACCCAATTCTTTCATCATTTCAGATTTTTTATTCCAGTATTCAGTAGCCCCTAAATCTGGTACGAGAATAACTTTTCGATTTCTCAAAACTTCAAGGCTATCTTTTTGAAAAGACCCATTTTTTCCACCTGTAGACAGCCAAATGAATTGAGGAAATGTGCTTGAACATATCAGTGCTGTTTTCTCACTCTCAACAATTGCCACAGGTCGAATACTATCCTTAGCTAAAAGGTGCTCCCCGAAAAAGCATTGTTTCAAATTGAAGTTTTCGAATTTGCACAATGTATGCACCCACGAAATATGATTGTATGGTTGTTTTATTCTTCTGCCATTTTTTAGGTTATAGAGCAAGACCTTTCCTGAGCGTATATTCATATTGAAGTCGATTTGCCAAAATACACATGCCCCCGGCCACTTAGAGTGAGTTCCTGTTAAATACTGCTCCATCAGCAGCATTGTTTTTGAATGGCCAAACTTTGATGCTAGAAATTGAAAAAGATTGTTGTTTGAGTAATTTGTAAAACTTTGATTTGCAAGTTGAAGATCAATGTAACTTGGTTGCAAGGCTTCTATTTGTTTTGTCGTTACTTTTCCCGGAACTGGTATTTTATTGATATTCATCAATTCTGAACTTTGTAAAAAATAATCTTTAGCTTTAAAGTGGTATGAACAGCTGTTTTCACGATCGCATCTTCCGACGTATGATGGGAATTGAATTTCGTTCATTAAATCGACATAGCGAGAAAAACTTTTATTATACCCGCACTGAGGGCATATATGTCTTGTAGATAAACCTTTATATGGTTCTAGTATAAATCTATATTTCATGGTTCTTTTTATTCTTATTGCATTTTCTGCACTTTCTGCATTTTTATGATTAAGGTATTTAAAATGCAGAAAGTGCGGAAAATGCAGCTAGTTAATTTTACGATATAATCCGTGCTTATCTTTTGAAAAAAGCACATTGAGATTAAGTTTTAAAAAATCTTTAAAAGTCCTTTCCGGCATTCCATAAGTTTTTGAAACCAAAAGCCCCTCTGCTGTAGTGAATGTTTTTGAAAGGTTTTGGTATATTGCTTTTTGAATACTACTTAATTGCTCTAAAGCAGATGTACTAAGTATAATGGCTTGAACTTGTCTTGCCGTATTGCAAAAGTAATTCACCAATTCGATTGCATTAAGAACGCTAATTTGATCTATCTCTTTTTTGTCACTATCTCCACAAATCCATCTCATTATTTGTATCAAAAGTGAGAATCTGGAAATGTATGTTTCCATTTTTTTATAAACCCCTATCATCGCTTCATTGCTCTCTAATGCACATAAATCGACATTTTTATGCTGCCAACTAATTAACCCATTTTGCAGCTAAAACAACCCAAAATCCCCCAATGGGGTATGATTTAAGTTAAAATCGGCTGACTTATATTCGTAAAATTCTGATTTTCAGGATACCGAAATTTCATATCGCTTTGTAGTGGACTGCTGAAGCTTGTTTTGT
>CANFFA010000188.1 GCA_947445425.1 Paludibacteraceae bacterium | reverse complement strand
CTTGAGAAGTATGACTTCCTTTATTAATTACTTTCGTTAACTCCTCAACTTCTGACTGACTTAGTTTGATTGTGTAAAGTACCATATTGCAGTTTTTCCTACAAAGATACATATTATATACGTCATATCATAATTAACATAACACTAGATAAGTTTCTAAAAAATACACTTACATATTTCAATATCAATAAGGACAGACAAAAAATATTCATTAAAATCGTTTTAAAAAGTATTATCATACCACCTGGAAGGGAGTTTTCCTCTAATTCTGTAGATTTTATTATTGATAGTTATAAAAAAAATTGTTTAACTGGACTAGGACTACCATTTGACAGAGAACCTAATGATTTGACATTTGAGGAAAGGAAAGTCTTAATGAATCTAGGTTATAAAGTTTTAGAATTAGCGATTCTTTCAAAATATGAATTAAAAAGTTATGAAAATTATGAACATTATGCTATATGTAAACAAAATATTGAAAATATAGGTAAGGCGTATAAAGTTTCTGAGAATTCATCAACTCTTTTTAAATTAGAAAGACTACCTAATCTAAAAGAACTATTTTTATCTGAGAAAATTGATTTTGAAAAAGTTTTTACTTATAGACATTTATGTAATGCAAAATACTATAGAAAATGGATTAATGAAATTGGGGAAAATTGCAATGCTGAGGAAATAACTAGAGAGTATTTAAATGAGATAAAAGGAAATACAAAGTTTTTTATGAGTTCACAAGGTAAGTTTTTGAAGAATTTAGGTGTGTTTGGTGTTAGTACTGCATTAGGTACGGTTATAAATCCTGCTACTGGCATTGCTGTTGCAGCTGCTGAGTATGGTTTAGGTCTTTTAGATACATTTTTACTAGACAAGCTATTAGTTGGGAAGAGTCCATCATTTTTTATTGAAGAAATTGCTTCTGATATTCATTCTTCGTGGAGTTAAACATTAACTCACTTATTTTATTTTTTCTACTTATAATCGAAGCCCCTCAAACTAAGGGGCTTTTTTTGTCCTCTTCCCCTCACATCCCTCCCTGCCTTTGCATAAAAACCAAAATTATGCACCCAAAAATCCACCTCTTCAAAACTTGGAAAATAATGGAATAAACTGACAGCAAGGGTAAATCCATCTAGTTTTGTTTTCAATACGCCAAGAAATTATTCTCTCACAGAATACAAAAATACACTATGAAAAGTTGTATATCAAAATTGGTATTTCGGATGGTCTTTAATCCCGAAAAAGGATGACTTAAATTAACATTGTTGAAAATAAAATGCTACCTTTGGGGCGAACAAAGTCGTTTTTGAATCTGTATTTTTTCATATTTTGGTAAACTTTTGATATCTCAACTGAAAACCTAAATTGTGGGGTCAATGACCCCACAATTGGATGTGAAGATAATCAACTTGATAGTAACTATCATAGATAAAATTCCCCATCCAAATAATATTTGTCACAAGTTGTCAAATTTACAAACTATTTTTGCACACCTTCAATTTAAAATAATTTAAAATTATCATATTTAATGGCCGCTATCAAGTACAAAGACATTGAAACAGAGCTTAAAAATTTAAGCACAGAAACCCTTCCTCTCGAAATAGGTTATATTCTTTTGAAGGCATTTGGGACAACCGACACCTATATAAAGCGTTATAAGTCAGGGAAGGGAAATATGGCAGCTTATGAGGGAATACTCATCAAAAAACAATTTGCCTACAAACCAGTAAGCACTTTAGAGCTAACCGAAGAGTTGGAGGCGTTAAAAAATGATGCTAAGGTTGCCAAACAGAATCCCCGGATTATAGCCGTTAGCGATGGCGAAACATTGCTTGCCTACGATACGAAAGAAAAAGAGACGTATGAAAATAAAGTGGATAAAATCTGGCTCGATTTTCAGTTCTTTTATCCCTTGGCAGGGGTAGATAAATTTTATGTTGCCGAAGAAGCTGAGGCTGATATAAAAGCAGCCGTAAAAATGGCAAAGCTACACAGCGAAATTCGCCGACAAAACGAAATTTCGTCTGAGTCAGATGTTCACGATTTGAATATCTTTATGACCCGCTTGCTTTTCTGCTTTTTTGCCGAAGACACCACTATTTTTGAAAAGAACATTTTTTCAAACTACATAAAACAATGTACGCAAGAAGACGGTAGCGATTTAGCTGAAGCATTAAATACCATTTTCAACGTGATGGATCAATCCTCACGACCAAATTTACCAAACGTCATTAAACAATTCCCATACGTTAACGGTGGTTTGTTTCACCAACAAATAGCCATACCACAACTTGGCAACAAAGTCCGCAAGATAATTTTAGACTGTGGTACACTTAATTGGGGTGAAATTAATCCCGACATTTTTGGATCAATGTTTCAAGGGGTGGTTACACCCGAACTGCGTGGGGATTTTGGGATGCACTATACCAGTGTGCCCAACATTCTAAAATTGATACAACCACTCTTTCTCAACGAATTGGAGGAAACTTTTTCAAATGCGTGGAACAACGAAAAACAGCTCAATGCCTTGTTGATTCGTATTTCCAAAATGAAATTCTTCGACCCTGCCTGTGGTAGCGGTAACTTCCTAATCATCACCTACAAAGAGCTTCGCCAACTCGAAATCCGTATATGGAAACGCATTACAGAACTGACCGGCTCTCACGCTCTGCCATTCACCAATATCAGTATCAAACAGTTTTACGGTATCGAGATTGACAGCTTTGCCCACGAGGTAGCCATGCTCTCGCTTTGGCTTGCCGAGCACCAAATGAATGCACTTTTCTCCAAAACATTTACAAATGTACATATCGAAGCACTTCCACTCAAAAATATTGACAATATTCGTCAAGGTAATGCTTGCCGAGTTGATTGGAACGAAGCGTGCGAACATACTGCTGAGGAAGAGGTTTTTGTAATGGGAAATCCGCCGTATTTGGGGAGTAGAAATCAAGATGCAAATCAAAAGGAAGATATGAAAGTTGCTTTTTTCAATCGTGATGGTTGGAAAAAATTAGATTATGTTTCTTGTTGGTTTGAAAAAGCAAGTCAATATATCGATAGTAACTTAAAAGTAAAAGCTGCTTTTGTATCAACTAATTCGATCACTCAAGGTGAACAAATTCATTTATTATGGACTTCTATTTTTAATAGAAAACATATCATATCGTTTGCTCATAGAGAATTTCAATGGAATAACAACGCTGCCAATAAAGCTGGTGTCACTTGTGTTATTATTGGCATTGAATATGACCGTAATACTAATGGTTATAAACTATTTGATGGTGACAAAGTTTCAATTATTAAAGTAATACCTCCAAATTTGGCACTTGAAGTTGGTTCTATAATTATTCCAAGGAGTAAACCGTTAAGTAATTTAAAGCCTGTATTAAAAGGGAGTTTACCTGCCGATGAAAATTATTTAACATTGGATGCAGGTGATTATAAAATGTTTATTTCAAAGTATGAAGGTGTCGAAAAAATAATAAAACCTTTTATCGGCTCTCAAGAATATATTAGCGGTAAAAAAAGATATTGTATTTGGGTAGATGAAGAAAGTAAAGATTTTGCATACTCAATTCCCGAATTTGTTGTCAGATTTGAGAATGTAGCTAGAATGAGGAATAATAGCAGTAAGGAGGCTACAAGATTAAAATCTAACATTCCATACAAATTTACTGAAATACGATATAATCCAAAAGAATCTTTGATAATTCCAACTGTTTCTTCTGAAAGAAGAAAATACATACCAATTGGATTTATGCAACCGGGTACAGTCATTTACTATTCGGCATTTGCAGTTTATGAGCCAACCCCTTATGACTTTGGTTTAATATCTTCATTAATGCATAATATTTGGGTAAAAGCAACTGGAGGTAGGCTTGAATCCCGAATTCGGTATTCCGCTACACTCTGTTACAACACTTTCCCTTTTCCTGAAATATCTTTAAACAAGCGCAAAATAATAGACTCTTTAGCCGAAGAAGTGTTGCTGACGCGCGAAAACCATACCGAAAAGACCCTTGCAGAAATGTACGATCCCGATAAAATGCCGTCTGATTTACGAGCTGCCCACCATGCGTTGGACTTGGCGGTAGATAGTTGTTATCAATCCACGCCTTTTAATAACGATGAAGAACGTTTGGCGTGTTTGTTTAAATTGTATGAGAAAATGACGAAAAAATCTATCTGAAATATGGCAAAAGATTTAACTGAGTCGAGTGTCGCTCGGCAGAATATTTTAAATAACAGCTATGCTTTACAGGAAGTGCAGCAAGCTGTAGGGGTTAAAGGTGTAATGTTCGAAGGCGAATATAGATTTCTCAAACGACAACTTGCTGAATTTTTTGAAGTTTCTGAACGAACCATTAATAGCTGTCTCGAAAAAAACGAGCAAGAATTGGCAAAAAACGGTTACGAACGGCTGAAAGGTAATCGACTGACAGACTTCAAGTTAGTCTATTCAAAAAGTTTTGGTCGTGAAGTCGATTTCACGACCAAAACTACTGTACTTGGAACGTTCAATTTCAGAGCCTTTCTTAATGTTTCTATGTTACTCAGCGATAGTGATAAGGCCAAGGAGCTTCGTAGTACAATTTTGGATATTGTTTTAGATACAATCAATAAGCGTACTGGTGGCAGCACAAAATACATTAATCAACGGGACGAAGATTTTGTCTTAAACGTACTGAAAGGTGAAGATTACCGCCTTGAATTTACTGATGCACTTCGTGATTGTGTGGACATGGGCAATTTTAAGTACCTGGTTTATACCGATAAAGTATATAAGAGTATTTTTAGTGAAAATGCTGCGGAGTACCGAAAAATACTCAAACTTGAGAGTGATGAAAATGTCCGTCATACTATGTACAGCGAAGTCTTGGACATTGTTTCGAGTTATGAAACGGGCTTAGCTGATGAATTGCGAAAAGAGTATGAGCGTATTGGTCGAAAACTTAGCACTGCCGAAACGGACAGCCTTTTTGCCACCTTTGAAAAACAAAAGCTGTGGGAACCATTGCGCGAAAAAGCACGTATCAAGATGGCAAGTCGCGATATGTGTTTTCGTGATGCTTTGCATTTAAACTTAGAAGAATACATTGGGAGTGTGCCGAAGGAAGATTTCGACCGCTTTTTGGGCGAAAAAAGCTTAGAGCTAGACAAACGCATGGAAGAGTACAAAGATGCACTGAAACGACTAAAAGAGCGAGACGCATGATACTTTACATTTCAAAAGAACAGGCGCTCGAAACGCACCGTAAAACAGTAGAGTATAGCGGTGGAGGGGATTATTCATCAATTAATGATGGTTATTTAGACAGTGCTTTAGCGCATATCCAAAACGACGATTATTATCCTACTTATGAAGATAAATTAGTTCATTTAATTTCATATCTGTCCGAACAAACAGTTAAATTTAAATTAACATTCAGTTATTTTATTGATAAAGAAATACTTACAAATCAAAAATCGATCAAAAGCTGTTCGAAATCTTTTTCAGGTTGTACCCCTGTGAATAAATTGGGTTCAGTATCCTT
>CANFFA010000187.1 GCA_947445425.1 Paludibacteraceae bacterium | reverse complement strand
TGGTGATAACCGATGATGTTAAATTAGATTCAGTGGTAGGTCAATTTACGCAGTCAAGTATTGGAATAGATCTACTTGTAAACTTGGACATGAAATTAGTAGGTGTTGATATTGATAACTATACACTTGTTCCACCATCTTCTCTTATTGCAAGTATTTTGCCAAAAGAGTTGACGGTAATCAATGCCATCGCCAAAGATAAAATTTATGATGGTGATAGTCTCGCAGTAATTGAAGGTGCAGTTCTCAATGGCGTAGTAGGAGCAGAGGATGTGATTTTAACTTCATCCAACAGTGGAACTTTTTCTACTGCCAATGCTGATTCAGCATTAGTGGTTAGTACAAACATGCAGATACAAGGTACCGCCATTTCAAATTATACACTTACGCAACCCTTGTTGAAAGCAAGCATTATTCCAAAACCTTTGTCAAGTACGAATCCAGTTTTACCAGGTGTGAAAACCATTAATGGAAGTGCACTTCCAGCAACAAAAGTCTATGATGGTACACCAGTAGCATTGGTTACGCAAGGGGAGTTGTTGGATGTTCTACCTGCTGATATTGGTAATGTGGGAGTAGTAGCCACTGCTGTTTATAGTAATGCTGCGGTAGGTACAGGTAAAATTGTAACCGTGAAATATACCTTGACAGGTCCTGCTGCAAGTCACTATAAAACACCTGCTGATTATATTTATAATGCTGGTGAAATTATACCAAAGCAACTTACAGTTACAGGGACACAAGTGGTGAAAAACAAAATGGTGGATGGAAAAACGGTTGCTAATATCACTTCTTTGGGAACGATTCAAGGTAGGATTGCTGCTGATGTGAATACTGCTGTTTTAAGTGCTACTGCAAATTATGATACCCCAGATACTGCCAAAGTCAAAACCATAACTGTGGTGTATGCATTGACAGGAGCGGCAAGTTCCAACTATATTGCCCCAATAAATTTTGTTATCAATGATGGGAAAATTTCAGATTATATTCGTATTAACCCATTGGTAGCACCCAGTGCTGGCTGTGAAGGTTCGGATTTAGGATTGGGATATAGCTTTTTGACCGGTCAAGGTGTTCAGTATAAAATTGTATTTAACCCTTCGGCAAAAACTGCTGGTATGAAAGATATAGCTTACAATACGCTTGCGTCAACAGCCAAGTCTGGTATACTATCCATTCCAGTTCCTGTAGGTACAAAAGATGGTAATTATTCTGCTAAACTTTATTTTAAAAATGAACTGAACATTGAAACAGATTCTTTGCCATTTCAATTTAGTGTCAATGTGTCTGCGGATTACATTGTAGCCAAGTTTGATGATGTGGTATTGTGTAACAATGCTAGCAATCGTTTCGCTGCTTATCAATGGTTCAAAGATGGTGTGAAATTGGAAGGTGCTACCAAACAATTCTATTGGGATAAAGATCGGTTTAGTGGTGCGTATTCAGTACAAGTTACTACAACTGATGGCAAAGTGCTGATGAGTTGTCCTAAAACCATTGTTAAATCAAAAGTTAAAAGTATTTTTGCCTACCCAAATCCTTTGAAAGTAAATCAAACTTTTACAGTTGATGCTGCCAGTTTATCGGAAGCCGAGTTGCTCAATGCAGTCATTACGATTTATAACTTGCAAGGTGCTAAAGTCTTTGAATTGAAGAGAATAGAATCTTTAAATAAACTTGATTTACACATCCCTACTGGTATTTATGTTGGGAGACTTATCACTTCAACTGGAGTTGAGCATAACTTTGAAGTCGCAGTCGGACAATGATTTATAATGTTTAATGATAAATGATAAGTGATTAATGATTCAATGTCGTTGAGTTAAGTCAGTGGGTTTTAAAAGCCCAAAGGGCTTGAAAGTGAATAGCCACGAGTTTCACTCGTGGTAGGTTGAAAAATACCACAACAACCCTGAAAGGGTTGAATGTGAATCATTTATTACCTTCAACCCTTTCAGGGTTTGGTCACTTACTATATGTACGTCCACGAGTGAAACTCGTGGCTATTCACTTTCAAGCCCTTCAGGCTTTTCTAACCACTAATCATTTAACACTAATCACTAATCACTACAAAAGCATGAAACTACATCTACTCATCATTTCCCTCCTTTTTACAAGCTTCTCCCTGTCAGCAAAGACAGCGGGGCCTGTCAAGGTGCTGGAGAATTACATCTATTTAGATGGAGGAGGTGGAATTCATGGACTAAGTTACAATCTTAAAAATGGTACTTCTAATGGTCAGTTGGGCTCAACTTTTAATCTAGGTTTCTGCTATTCTTATAATCACGATTGGGCACTGAAAGTAGGACTTGGACTACAATCTTATACATCCCAAGCCATTTTAAATGGTGCTGATTCCATAAAATCGATAGATGCTGATGTCAAACCTCAGGAGTATATGTATCGTGTTAAATATGCAAATCTAATTGAAGATCAAAATGCCTTGCTGCTAGATCTACCTGTCGGGGTACAATATCGTAAAGTATTACACCCTAAATTTACTTTGCAAGCCTCTTCTGGTTTGATTTTCTCTATACCTTTGAGTACTTCTTTTAAAACTTCCTCTGGTCAAATCTCAAGTTCAGGCTATTATAGTCAAACCAAAGCCGTACTGGATGATGTTCGAGATCAAGGTTTTGGTAACTATACTGAATCTTTTTCTGGTAAATTAGCGCTCTATCCCTCTTTATCTTTGTTTTTCGATCTTGGTGTACTCTATCATCTCAATGAAAAGGCTGATTTCTATTTAGGGACATACGGTAATTATGGAGTGACAGATTTGCAGAAAGCTCAAAATAAATTTCTTTTTCAACCGGCCAATGGCCCAAAAACAATCTATAACGGTAGCTTTGCATCTACAGAAACCAATCGTGTCAATTCATTTTCTTTTGGTGTTAAAGCGGGTGTTTATATAGGTTTCGAACCTCCAAAACCTTCACACAGAGCTGCTCCTGCTAAAGGTGGTCGGGGACCGAAGAGAAGTGCGAATAGAAGATGAGGGTTTAATGTCTAGTGATTAGTTTTTAGTGATTAATGTTAAATGTTAAACGATAAATGTCAATGTTTAGCATTCATCACTCATCACTAAACGTTAAACACTTGTCACTAATCATCTCATTTGTAGATAATAAAGAAGCCCATCATACTGTGGGCACACGAAATATACAAGCAAAATTTTTATACTTGCTGATGAAAATTAAAATTATCCTACTGTGCCTTATTTTTTTTGCGATTCACTCCTTTGCAGTTGATCGTTACCTACATGTGAATATTGGTGGCGGTTACAATACGCTTTCCTATCCTTTGCTCAATGGGCAACAGTCTGGTGGAGTGGGTGGTACTGTTAACTTTGGATACAGTCATTTTTTTACAGAAGAGTGGGGTTTGCAAACCTGCCTTGGCGTTCAATCCTTTAGTGCCAAGTCCAAATTGAATTATATCACCAGCGTACCGGATGTAGATTCTGAAGGTGCGGATTATTTTTTTAGAGCTAATTTTAAAAATTCTACAGAACAACAACAAGCATTGTTTCTAGATATTCCATTGGCACTACAATTTAGACATATTTTTACTGAAGATATTGGACTAATGGCTACCGTGGGAGCCAAAATGTCTATTCCTGTTCGTGCGAATTATAAAACCAGTGGAAGCATTGTTACCAGTGGGTATTATCCTATTTACAATAGTGATCCACTGAAGGAGCTCGAATTGACGAATATGCCGAACCATGATTTTATTACTGATCAAACCGCCTATACCAATACCTTAGCTTTCAAAACTGCTTATTCAGCCGTAATGGATTTGGGAGTCTTGTACAGATTAACGGATGAAACCGATTTGTATGCAGGTACTTATTTCAATTATGGCCTAAATAATATTCTCAATCCTGATTCCAAATTAATTTATCAACGCATCAATATTTACAATGGTGTACTCTCTTCCTCCCAAACTGCTGCAGTAAAACCACTTTCCTTTGGTGTAAAAGTCGGACTTTATTTTCACCTGCCGGAATATATTCCTGCTGGTAAAAGCGATCTTGTGGCTCCAAAAACCAAGATCTCTGAAATTAAGATCCCTGTAAAATTGCCAACTACCCAAACGCAGGCTAGCAAGGTTATTCAACGTGGTAAAGTGATAGAGGCCAAAGATATTCTTGAAGCCAGAAGAATTGTATTAGCCAATAAACAACTCAAAGAGAAAGCATTGCAAGCTGATTCTATTCGAAAAGTTGATTCAATACTATTGGTAGCCAAAAAGCTAGAGCAAGATAAAATCATTGCTACTAATAAAAGTACAAAAGAAACTAGCGCGCCAAAGTATTCTCCATCAGTGAGCATGCCGCAGTTGGATGAAATTATACAAGTAGGAGGTCGTAAAACAAAAGCTTACAAAGCTCCTAAGCCGGTTAAAACGAAGGTTGCACCAAAAGTTGAAACAGTGAATGTTCCAAAGCAACAGCTTGTGTCTGAACCTATAGCTAAAGTAAAAGTTGATACGGTTGTAAGCGCTCAGCCTGAAATTGTTGAGCCTGTTGTATCGGCGAAGCCGATCAAAGAAGTTCAGTCTGTGGTCGAGCCAGTTCGTGTAGCGCCTATTGCCAGACCTGTTGTTGCTCATAAAGTAGAACAAGTCAATGTGCCTATCCCAACTATGGAGCAGGAAGAAGATCCTTTCGAAGTTGCCAAACGAATTGCTGCCTCTTTTGACATTAAGTTTAAATTTAGTTCTGACGAAATGGTGGAACCGGATTTGGATAAGCTCAAAGCACTTAGTGAAATTCTGAAAGCATATCCGTACATCAGATTGCGCCTCTCCGGGCATACCGATAATGTAGGTGCTCTCCGGGCCAACTTTAGATTGGGAGACAAACGCTGTTTGGTGGTGAAACAACTTTTTGTAGAGGATGGTGTGTTGGATAAAAATGTCATTACCAAAAGCAAAGCCTACCTGGAACCTAAAGTCCCTAATGATTCTGAAGAGAACAAAGCCTTGAACAGAAGGGTAGATATGACGGTTGAGAAACATGGTAAGCCAAACAAAAAGGCTATGGTGCAAACTGAGAGCAAGAAAGCAATCGTCGAAGTAAAATCAAAGCAAGAATCTTCTACATCAGATTACCTTGCCAAAGAGCGTATTCTTTTTGGTCGTAATCTAGCCCAAATGGCATTGAAGTATTATGGTTCTAGGGATTTCTGGGTCTATATTTATGAGGCCAATAAAGATCGAATTGCTAATCCAAATAAAATTTCTTTTGGTACTTTGATCTATATTCCGAAACTTGAACCTTCATTAATTGAACTCAATAATCCAAGCTGTATTGAAAGGGCGAAAGCACTTCAACAAGCATTGAATTATAAATAATTATGTAAAGTATTGTTAATGCACAGTTCTGGCTTAATTTATTTGTTAAATATTGTGTTGTTTTTGTGTACAGTGCAAAAAATAGTTAAGGATGATATTGTCGAATTCAGTAACTACTCAGCACCTCGGAATGCAGTGCTTTAGTTATTAGCCACGGCAAGGAGTGCCAAGAAGGGATTTTGATCGTTCTTTTTGGCAGTTTGTGTGAGGGAATGAATTTGGCAGAAAGTATTTGCACCTTTCGCCTCTTTGTTTCTG
>CANFFA010000186.1 GCA_947445425.1 Paludibacteraceae bacterium | reverse complement strand
GGCTTGAAAAGGTCGGATTTTAAAAAAGAATTAAATGGTGATTCAATTGACCTGTTTGTGCTTAAAAATGCATCAGGGATGGAGGTCTGTATCACCAATTTTGGAGGAAGAATCGTTTCGGTAATGGTTCCAGATAAAAATGGAAAGATGCAGGATGTGGTACTTGGTTTTGACTGCCTTGCCGATTATATTAAATATCCAAGTGATTTTGGCGCAAGCATTGGTCGATATGCCAACCGAATCAAAAATGGTCAGATGACAATTGATGGAAAAAAGATCCAATTGCCTCTAAATAATTTTGGACATTGCCTGCATGGCGGTCCAAAGGGGTGGCAATATCAGGTTTTTAAGAATGTAAAACAGGCAGGTGATTCACTCCTTGAAATGACCCGCTACTCTCCTGATGGGGATATGAATTTCCCTGGAAATGTAAGTGCAAAGGTAACTTTCAAATTGACAAAGGACAATGCAATTGATATTGCGTTTGAAGCCACTACAGATAAAAAGACGGTGATCAACATGTGTAATCACTCCTATTTTAATCTTTCAGGAGATGCTAACAAACCCATTACAGATCATATTTTGTATGTAAATGCAAATAATTTTACTCCTGTTGACAGTACCTTCATGACTACTGGCGAAATTGTTTCTGTAAAAGGAACTCCGATGGATTTCACAAGTCCTAAATCAATTGGCATAGACATCTCTAAATACGATTATGTTCAGTTGAAAAACGGAATTGGATATGATCACAACTGGGTGCTGAATACTGCTGGCAATGTAACCAAACAAGCCGTAAAAGTGTCATCGCCTGTAAGTGGAATTTCTTTGGAAGTATTTACAAGTGAACCAGGTATCCAAGTTTACACAGGCAATTTCCTTGATGGGAAAACAAAAGGTAAAATAGGCATTGTTTACAACCAACGTGCTGGCTTATGTTTGGAAACACAACACTATCCCGACAGTCCCAACAAACTACAATGGCCTTCGGTGATACTTGAACCGGGTAAGATTTATAAAAGCAGTTGTATTTATAAATTTGGAGTAGAAAAGTAATTTTATGTCTATGGACTATTGACCATAGACTATAGACTTTTGACCATAGACAAAATATAATTTAACAATAAAAATCAAAAATCATGAATTGGAGTTCACACGAATTTATTTGGCTCGATTGGGTAATTATGGCAGTTGGAATCTGTGCATTGACATGGGCAGTATGGCGTTCGGTACAAAAGGACAAGCTTTCGCAAAAGGGTGCCAACAGCGAGGATTATCTTTTTGGAAAGGGAGAACCTTGGTATATCATCGGTGCAGCAATCTTTGCTGCCAATATTGGTTCGGAACACCTGGTTGGGCTTGCCGGTACTGGTGCAAAATCGGGTGTAGGGATGGCGCACTGGGAGATGCAAGGTTGGATGATACTTATTCTGGGTTGGCTTTTTGTCCCATTTTATCAATTGATGAACAGTAAGTTGGGGAAAATTATTACCATGCCCGATTTTCTCAAAAATCGCTATACCCCTCGTACTGGCTCTTGGCTTTCTATCATTACATTGATAGCTTACGTGCTGACCAAAGTGAGTGTGACTGCCTTTACCGGTGGTATTTTCATGGAGAGTCTACTGGGTTTACCTTTTTGGTATGGTGCTATTGGTTTGATTGTTTTAACTGGGGTTTTTACTGTTTTTGGCGGTATGAAAGGTGTGATGACTTTGTCGGCTATTCAAACCCCAATCCTTATCATAGGTTCATTTTTGGTGTTGTTTTTAGGATTGTCGGCACTTGGGGATGGCAATGTAGCCATGGGCTGGACGGCTATGATAGAACATTCTAAAACGCTAAGTGTAGGAGCAGATGGTGTTGCTTATGGTACCAACCACATGTTCCACTTAGAAACCGGTGACCCACTGTATGATGATTACCCCGGCTTTTGGGTGTTTCTAGGGGCAATGATCATCGGCTTTTGGTATTGGTGTACCGACCAGCACATTGTGCAACGGGTTTTAGGACAAACAAAAGGTGAGGCGAATGACGTGGTGATGAAGCGTGCCCGCAGGGGTACAATTACTGCGGGTTATTTCAAAATTCTGCCGGTATTCATGTTTTTAATTCCGGGTATGATCGCAGCGGCACTAGCGGCACGTCCGGGTAGCGGTTTCACCTTGGAAAATCCGGATACCGCCTTTGGGTCCATGGTGAAATTCGTTTTACCTGCCGGAGTGAAAGGGATTGTAACCATCGGTTTTATCTCCGCACTGGTTGCCTCTTTGGCAGCATTTTTCAACTCTTGCGCCACACTCTTTACCGAAGATTTCTACAAGCCGATGTTCAAAGGTCAGAGCGAAGCCAAATATGTTTTGGTGGGTCGTTTGGCAACAATTGTCGTTGTTTTTCTGGGAATTATATGGATTCCGGTGATGATGAGTCTGGGTAGCCTATATGACTATCTGCAAGGGATTCAATCCTTACTTGCTCCTGCAATGGTGGCAGTATTTGTACTCGGTATCTTTTCCAAGAAAATTACACCAAAAGCTGGTGAGTTCGGTATGATTGGTGGCTTTTTTATCGGGATGGCACGTTTACTTACGAATATCCTTACAAATTCAGGTAAAAACGAAATGACCGGCTGGCTGTGGGATTCTACCAAATGGTTTTGGCATACCAACTGGCTCATCTTTGAGATCTGGTTGCTTGTTTTCATCATGCTAATGATGGTTGTGGTATCATTATTCACTCCAAAACCTACTGCTCAACAGATTGACGACATCACCTTTACAGGCGATTACAAAAAGCTCATCCGTGAAAGTTGGAACAAGTGGGATGTAATTGCTTCGGTTGGAGTGGTAAGTATTTGTATTGCATTTTACATGTATTTTTGGTAATACACACAATCTATTGATATCTAGCATACATTAAAAACAAATTTAGGCAACTTTATTTGATTCATTTTATTTGATTCTAAAATGTAATTTTGTTTTGAGAGACCAAATAATAATTGTCATTTTGTTTTTAATTTGCTAGTTAAGTAATGTGAAAGTAATGTGATAAGTAGAGGGATAGATATAATGTCGTATTACTTCTTGTTCTTCAAATATAGGGACTTAGATATAATAGACCTCTTGAGAAAGTAAACTTTTGCGATGTTTAGTCGAAAATGATAAGTCAATGAATTGACAAAAGAGCAAAGAATAAAGACAGTGCAATATGTCTTTTTTCTTTGCTCTTTTGTCTTAAATGCAACAAAATGACTTTCGCAAGAAGTCTATTGTACCATTTGAGTTTGGACGGTGTTTAATTAGCGATATTTCCCCTCCTTGCAATCATCCATAACGCTCAGATAGCTTTGATAGCGTGAACTACTAATTTCATACTTTTTTACAGCTTCTAATACGGCGCAACCTGGCTCAT
Source organism: Paludibacteraceae bacterium (assembly GCA_947445425.1). Taxonomy (GTDB): domain Bacteria; phylum Bacteroidota; class Bacteroidia; order Bacteroidales; family Paludibacteraceae; genus Paludibacter. The sequence continues at coordinate 2,213 of CANFFA010000186.1, read as the reverse complement.
GAATGTGGGTGCAATTAGCAAATTTGCAGTGGGCAGAAACTTGAAATATCTCTTTAAAATAATGTCCAATCTCAGCTTCTACCATGTCAATTGTCCCAAAACCCTTGATGCCAGGAGTATCAATGATGTGACCACCTGTTACTAACTCAAACATCTCGGAAAAGGTAGTAGTGTGCATACCTTTGTTGTGATAGGAAGATATATCGCCAGTTTTTGCCAATGAATTGGGTGCAATGGCATTGATTAAGGTTGATTTTCCAACACCTGAATTCCCCGAGAATAGCGATGTTTTGCCACTTAAATAGGTCGTTAAATCTCCGATGTTGTCAGAATGTAATGCTGATATTTTAAAAGCAGGATAACCCAATGACTCATAAAGTTTTACCAATCCATCCAAATACTCTATTTCTAATTCGGTATATCGATCTATTTTGTTAAATACAATGCATGCAGGCACTCTGTATGCTTCAGCAGTTGCTAGAAATCGATCTATGAAAACGATAGAAGTTTCGGGATAATTGACAGTTACTACCAATGCTACGAGGTCTAAATTGGCAGCAAGAATTTGGTAATGTTTGGACAAGTTGGAAGATCGACGTACAATATAGTTACGACGATCAGAAATTAGGTGAATCATTCCCGTTCCATCTTCATTCTTTTCAAATTCAACAAAATCTCCTACAGCAATAGGATTGGTGCTGCGAATCTCCTTTAGGCGAAAGGCACCCTTTATTTTGCATTCAAAAAGCTCTCCCATATCAGTTTTTACCTGATACCAGCTCCCAGTATTTTTTACGACTAATCCATTCATTGTTTGTAAGGCTGTGGTCAATAGTCAATGGTCTACGGAAAATGGCGTAAGCCCTTGACCGATGACTGATGACCGTTGACCTTGTTTAAAAAGCTTCAGAGGCAGTTAAATAAAATTGTATTTTGTCTCCATAATTATTTTTTGCAATGTCAAATCTAAGATGTACCCTTGCATCATTGAGTTGGTATCGCAAACCGGCACCGTAAGCTGCTTTGAGTTTATTTGTTTTATAGTCATCGCTATTGATTACATCTCCTAAAGCAATAAACGCTGCTCCTTTAAGGCCTTTGTAAAGGGGTGCTCGGTATTCTGTTTGCATTGTAATCAACATATTGTCCCGGTATTGCCCCTGCCTAAATCCTCTTAATAAATCACTTCCACCAAGACTCGGCAATTGTCCATAAGGTATTTTAGATCCAGACAAACCATCTACATAGACTTGTGTTGCTAATAAATGCTTTCCCATGAGGGGTAGGTAGTTTCGGATGTCTAAACTTATTTCCTGTATCGAATAAGTACTTCCCCATCCAGCTTTTGACAAAGATAGTGTAGTTTTGGCAAAGTTCCCATGCTTTGGATAAAACTGATTATCTCTACTATCGTATGCTGCGATAAGTCCTAGGGTGAATTGATGATAAGGACTCCAATCTTCGGGTCTAAAATAGATGTTTTTTTCTGCATCAATTATAGTAGAGCCAAGTTCTGAAAGGAGGTGTTCGGCTTCAAAGGAAATAATTGTACCGACGAAAAATGACTTTGAGATGATGTATTGTGGTTGTAGTAGTAGAGCTATGTTTTTTGCGGTGAATGGAACTCTTTTTGAGTTTTGGTAAGTGCCAATGCCATAATAATAGTCTGGGTAATTGCGAGCACTAAGGTTAGAATAAAGATACCAATTGTTTTTACCCAAGTAAAGCTTTGGTGTGAGATTGAAGATGAATTGATTCTCAAGGGTGTATGCAGCAGTTCCTGTTATTGAACTGATTCTACTTAGATCTTTACTCTTGAAATAATAAGCTCCTGCTAAACCTGCCGAAAGACTCGTTTCTTGTTGATAGGAAGCAATGGGTAGTACATAAAAACTATTCTTGGTAAGAATAGTATCTCCTTCATTTGTTGCATAAATAATATTTGAGCAACAAAAAAATAAGGCAATACCCAAAAGCTTTAATAACATATTATTTGTTTGAGTCCAGTTAACAAAAAAAAACTTCCCAGTCAAGCCCAAATGAAATGGAATTACTGAGAAGTTTCATGGTTCATATATTGCAAATAATATTGCAATTAAACAGTCATAATTTCTTTTTCTTTCGCAACAAAAAGCTCATCAATTTTTTTGATAAATTTATCATGAATTTTTTGAACACTTGCTTCAGCATCTTTTTGAACGTCTTCTGGAAGT
>CANFFA010000185.1 GCA_947445425.1 Paludibacteraceae bacterium | reverse complement strand
TAGATTGGGTTATCAATAGAACTACGACTAAAAGTAAGTCCTAAGCTGATGTTATTGAATTTACCGTTAGACATTGGGAAAGTACTATAGTTCCAATTACTCAACATGAAAAGTTGATAAGATAATTCGGCTTGAAAAGTGAAATAATCATCCGGCCAATTCAATCTTTTTCCAAAACCAATGGAACTACCCAAAGTACGCATGTATTTGTTGGGATCAATTTCACTTAGTCCAGCTGTATTGCTACCACCACCACCATATTGACTGTTTTGGTTGTATCCGCTGTACAACATTGAATTGTAACTTGACGCACTATTCATATAGCGATCACTCATAGATGATTGCGAAGAGTAGTAGATAGAGGTTGAAAGTGAATTAGGGCGTTTACCACCAAACCAAGGTTCAAGAAATGATAGACTTACCGAAGAGTATTGTGGTCCATTACTTCTAGCCGTTAATGAGAGGGTCTGTCCTTCACCTTGGGGTACGATACGATAGGTTTCGGGATTAAAGATATTTTGAATGGCAAAATTACTGAATTTCAATCCAATACTACCTACAATACCTGTGTAGCCACCATAACCTGCCGAGAATTCAACTTGATCACTCCCTTTGGTTTCCAAATTATAGGCAATGTCTACCGTACCATTTTCAGGATTTGGTTTAATATCAGGGGTGATTTTTTCTGGATTAAAATGACCCATTTGTGCCAATTCACGCAATGAACGCATAATGTCTGACTGACTATAAAGCTGTCCTGGTTTGGTCCGTAATTCACGACGCACCACATGCTCATAAACGCGAGAATTACCATTGATGCTTATATCATTGATAGTAGCTGGTTTACCCTCATACATGCGCATTTCAAAATCGATGGAGTCTTTGTGAAATTCCACTTCTACTGGATCCAATTGAAAGAATAAGTATCCACGATCTTGATACAATTTACCTACTGCGTCATCATCCGTTTGTGTTCTGGCCGTAAGGGTTTTATGATTGTAAATATCCCCCTTTTTTATACGTAATACCGAGTTCAAATAGTCATAAGGATAGATTGTATTTCCCACCCATTTGATATGTCTAAAATAGTATTTTTTACCCTCGTCTACTGTGATGCGCACACTTACGCTTTTATCATCCAATTTTACTACACTGTCTTTCACAATATAAGCATCTCGGTAACCGATTTCGTTATATTTTTCTATCAGTGCAATTTTATCTTTTTCGTATTCTTCTTTTACAAATTTATGGGTGCGGAAGAGATTACGCCAATTGTAGTCATTGGTTTTCTTCATCACATGGTTAATTTGGTTGTGCGACAAAGCAAGATTACCAGTGTAAACGAGTTCTCTAATTTTAGTCTTTTGTTTTTTGTCCACATTAATTTCCACAATGACGTGACCAGCCTTATTGGGATCGTCTTTTTGAAGGACCTCTACTTCTACACTTAGGAAGCCTTTTTCTTCCATAAATTTAGAAATTACCTTTTTGGCTTTATCCGAAATATTAGGGGTAATCTGATTACCTTTAACGATACCAATTTTCAATTCAAGGTCTTCGGTTTCTGATTTTGAAAGTCCTTTAAACTTAATTTCAGAGACTTGTGGTCTTTGTTTTAAGGCGATGTTCAAATAGATTTTACCATCCTTGATCTTGGTAGCAATGATTTTAACATCCGAAAAAAGTCCTTGTTTCCAGAAGCGTTTTACTGCATTGGTAATGGCCTCTCCCGGAACGCTGATGATATCGCCGACAGATAAACCCGAGAAGCCTATGAGTACAAAGTCCTCATAGTTACTAGCACCAGAAACCGATATTTCAGCAATTTCATATTTTGGAGCAGTGTTTGAATACTCTATCACCGGTGCGTTGGTAGAGTCATTCTTAATAGTGGTTTGTGCTGTAAGCAAATGACTTACAAATAAAAGGAAGGAGAGAAATAGAAGCTTATGAAGTTGCATATCAAAATATTGGAGAGTCCTGGGCAATTAAAGCAGAAACAAGGAAATTGAGAAAAGGAATTGAAAGCAACTTATTTCCCGAAACGGCGCTCCCGTTGTTGAAAATCATAAATGGCTTCGTATAAACTTTCAGCTCTAAAGGCAGGCCAATGTGTTTGGGTAAAGTAAAGTTCAGAATAGGCAATTTGCCAAAGCAAAAAGTTGCTAATACGCTCTTCACCACTTGTTCTAATCAATAAATCGGGGTCGGGGATGGATTTTGTAGTTAGGAAATCACTAATAAGCGTTTCAGTAATCTCTTCAGAAGTTAATTTATTACTTTCTACTTCTTTACAGATATTTTTAACCGCATTGATAATTTCCCATCTGGAGGAATAACTTAAGGCCAATACCAAAGATAAACCACTGTTATTAGAGGTCTGTGCCATACAACGCAACATCTTTTGTTTGGCATTTTCAGGTAGTCTGTCAAGGTCACCAATCATCATTAATCTGATGTTGTTTTTGTGCAATACTGGTGTTTCTCTTTCGATGGTGTCTACCAATAGCTCCATCAAAGCATCTACCTCAGCTTGTGGACGTCTCCAATTTTCTGTAGAGAAAGTATAGAGTGTCAAGAACTTAATGCCGATTTCTGCGGCTGTTTCTGTAATTTCACGTACAGAAGTTACCCCCGCTTGATGACCAAAAAACCGATCATGTCCTTGTTCTTTTGCCCAACGACCATTTCCATCCATAATGATGGCAATGTGGCTCGGAAGTTTAGAAATATCGATTTTATTTTTATATGATGACATGTTAAATTTGTATTTTTATCAGTTCTTTTTGTCTTTACAGTCGCATTCGTTTTTCCAAATGTCTAAACTGAAACCTGCTGTAAGTGTTGAAAGTAAGTCTTTGTTGCTAATGCTACTACCATTAAGTGTCGCAGGGTCATTGAGTACCGCTACACCTTCCAATTTATCTGTAAAGGCCAATCTTGTAGACCATTGTACATTGAAGTTAAGACGGTCAGCCAATTTTAATTTCATACCTACACCAAAAGGAAGACTCATGTTGAAGCTTTGTGCAGAGAGGTATGGAAAAGTAATGAATCCTAATCCACCAAAAATATAAGTTGATAGCAATCTTGTTCTCCTTTTATAAGGATTTTGCTCTAAATCAAAAAAATTAAATTCCCAGGTAAGATCCAAAACATTCACACTGTTTGTAAAAACAGGATCAGTAGCTGTTATCTTAGTTTTATTCCATTCAATTTTTGTAGCAGTTCGATCATCATGTCTATAGCGAAAAAATCCGCCATAAGCTGGTTGCAAATTCACAAAAGGTAGAGTGTTGGCATCACCAAGGTAGTACGCACCACCGCCCATTAATCCTATTTCAGCTTTATAATCTTCTTGGGAAAACAGCAATGTATAAAATAGTGTAAATAAACAACTTAAGTACAATCTAATTCTTTTTGAAAACATAATCGTGTTCTATGAAATAAGTAATTAGATTACTAACGTATTTTCCCCAATAAAATTTCATTTTCGAGGACATAAACTTGCAACAAAAGTAGTGATAATCTTTGTAAAACAGTTAAATTGAGCGCAATGTAAGCTGGTTATTTAACAAAATATTGCAAAATTAGTCAGTTAATAGACTTTTAAATATTAACAATTCATTCTTAAAAGAATGTTACGATACACCTCAATTGAATAGCTTAAACATCCTTTACTCATTAATTAGTTGGAAATTTTGCCAAAGCAAGGTTTTCCTTTTGAGTCATTTCATTCCGCAATTCAGGTGTTTTGTCATCCTGCCCGCAAAGGTGTAGGATACCATGAATAATGATGCGGTGCAACTCTTGCTCAAAGCTTACACCAAATTCTGCGGCATTGTTTTTAACTGTATCAATACTGATGAATATATCACCTGAAATACTATTCTTTTCGGAGTAATCAAAAGTAATGATATCGGTAAAATAATCGTGGTTAAGAAATTGTTTGTTTACCGCTAAAATTCGCTCATCAGAGCAAAAAACATAGCTAATGTTGGCTATTTTCTTACCATAAACAGCGGCAACTGATTTGATCCAATTACCTATTAATCTGCTGTCTATGATGGGTAATTCTATATTTTCTGCAAGATATTGAATCATCTATTGTAGTGATAAATGTTTAGTGATAAGCGTTTAGTGAAAACTCGTCAATAGAATTTTTTTAATGGAAAAACAAATATCCAAGAAGAATAGCAGCCGTAATTCCTACTATATCAGCCAAAAGACCACAGACCACAGCATATCTAGTATTTTTTATGCCCACTGATCCAAAGTAAACAGCTAAAATATAAAAAGTTGTATCTGTTGATCCTTGAATGATGCAGGAGAGACGGCCCACGAAAGAGTCTGGGCCATTTAGCTTCATAGTATCGAGCATCATACCCCGCGCTCCACTTCCACTGAGTGGTTTCATGATGGCTGTAGGAAGAGCGCCTACAAATTCAGTATTTATTCCAGTAAGTCCTACCAACCATGCGACTCCTTCGGTGAGCATCGTCATAGCACCTGATGCTCTGAACATTCCAATGGCAACAAGAATGGCTATGAGGTAAGGAACAATGCCTATTGCAGTTTGAAAACCTTCTTTGGCACCTTCAATAAAGGCATCGTAGACATTGATTTTTCGGATGGCGGCAGTTCCAACAAAGGAGGTAATGATGGTTAAAAGTATAAAGCTGGCAGCAAAACTAGAATAGAGTGCAATCTGGTCTTTAGGCAGACCACTGAGTAGGTAAATAATTCCACCGATAAAGCTAGTCATTCCCCCTAAAGTAAGTAGAATGGTGCGGTCAAATAGATTGATTTTTTGGTAGATAGCAACACTTATAATACCTACTAATGCAGCGAAATAAGTGGCCAATACGATGGGTAAAAATACATCTGCAGGATTGGCGGCCCCCATTTGTGCACGGTAGACCATTACACTAACGGGAATAAGTGTCATACCTGCAGTATTGAGTACCAAGAACATAATCATTGGGTTGGAGGCAGTATCCTTTTGGGGATTAACCTCCTGCATCTCTTTCATGGCCTTTAGTCCCATCGGCGTGGCAGCATTGTCGAGACCTAACATATTGGCAGATATGTTCATGAACATACTTCCCATGGCTGGATGATCTTTGGGGATGTCAGGGAAAATTTTGCTAAAAAAGGGGGCAACCAAATGAGAGAGGGCTTTGATAACGCCACCTTTTTCACCAATTTTCATGATCCCCAACCACATCGAAAGTACGCCAGTAAGGCCGAGGGAGATTTCAAAACCAGCTTTGGCAGAGGGGAAAGTTGAATTAACTATATCAATAAAAGCCTGTGTGTTACCCAAGAATACCAATTGAAAAAGGGCAATGAAAAATGAGAGAATAATAAATGCTATCCAGATGTAATTTAACACTTTATAAAATTATTACAGGGTGAATGAATTCTAAATTATATCATTACAAAAGTACGTTATTTTTTTAAATTAACTCAACTTATTTCACTGGTAGAGTGTTTTATATGAAACTTAGTATTATGAAACCTACATGACCGCGCGCGTTCACCAAAGAGCATGAAAATGTTGTATCTTCGACCTATGTTTTACATAAAAAGATACAACTATGGACACTCAAGAGATTCTTTTTGATCAGGTCGTAGCGAAAGCTTGTGGACTTGATGTGC
>CANFFA010000184.1 GCA_947445425.1 Paludibacteraceae bacterium | reverse complement strand
TCAAGGTATCCTTTCAATGGGCAAGATTTTAGCTTATACTGGATTAATGCAAGGACAGGAAGTCAGTTGGATGCCCTCTTATGGTCCAGAACAAAGGGGTGGCACTTGTAATGTGACTGTCATCTTAAGTGACGAACGCATCAGTTCACCGGTTTTAACCACCTTTGACACTGCTATACTTTTAAATCAACCCTCTTTAGACAAATTTGAAAGCAAAATAAAATCCGGTGGTACGCTGATTTATGATGGAACTGGTATTCACAAATTTCCCACCCGAACTGACATACACATCTACCAAATAAATGCAACTGAATACGCAAGTGCCAACGATATCAAAACAACCAACATGCTCATTTTAGGTGGATTAATAAAAGTACGTGAAATAATACTGGCAGAAAATCTATTGCTGGGATTAGAAAAAACTTTACCACCACGACATCATCACTTAATACCAATGAATGAAAAAGCATTGGTAATTGGTAAGGGATTAATTCAAAAAATGTAATACACCTATTTCCAAAACCAAAAAGCGTAATAAAAGATCTGCTCTTTCATTACGCTTTTTGATTTTAGATATCTTTGAGACTTTGTGATTAATCCCTTTTCTTCATCAAAACTTAAATCCTAAACTGACCAACACATTGTTATTTGTTGTGATAACTGATGCCGGCTGTACAGCCACTGCCAACTTATTCGAATTATAAGGATAAAAACTTTGATCAACTACTTTATCTACAAATGCAACATCTACAAACCAATTACTTTCTCTATATCCAAAACCTGCTGTAAAATAATTTGTACTATTATGTAAAAAGTACTCTGTATCAGTACGAACAGTATTATCAGGCATAAATTTCTCAGCAGTAGATTTTGAAGCTGCTTTTGAATTTGCATATCCTCCTCGTATAGAAAAACTATTTGTTAATTTAAATTCAGCGCCGACCTTTAACAAACCATTGTTATTCAGTACAGCCGCCATGGCATCATTTTCAGCACTGTAAACATTTACATCACCATTTAAATCCATTAAACGAGTACCAGTATAGTTTTTATATTCATACTCTGCACTTAAAATAGCCTTTTTTCCTAAAATCAATGCAACGCTCAAATTTACTTTAAGGGGTTCTTGTAATTGAAAATCATTGGTGGCACCATTGGCTGGATTAGATGTAAAAATTGAATCTGTAACAACAACGAGAGCTGGGTTATAAGTATCACTCAAATCATATACTGTAGGAGTTTGAAGAGCTAATCCAAATCTCAAATAATCTGTTGGACGTATAATTGTACCAATACTTAAGTTAGCGCCACTACCAACAGTAGTTATAGCATTATTTAAACTTAAATTCCCCCCATTACCAAAATTTTCAGCATAATTTATACTAGCTGAATAATTGATTTTGCGAAGATTTAAAGTAGTACCCAAATAAAACACATTACTGAAATTCCCAGCCCATCCAAGAGAGTATTCATTAATGTGACCGGACTCAGTTATTTTATAACTCGGAGTAACTGATTCATTAGGATCTAATAAAGAACTCCAAGATCCTAAATTATTTTTCATAAGTTTACCTTCAAATGCTAAAACGGAGATCCAAGGTACATTTTTATTATCAAAAGGTTCATAAACTCCAGACTGGTATTTTAAATCAGCTGTAGTTAATCCTTCCGAAAAATAAGCAATGTAATCGCTCATCGATGAACCTGACCCTCCACTCTTTATATTCAAACTCCTATTGAAATTTTTCAAACGATTGTATCCAAATGACCAATTTGAGCTCAACAAACCATCGCTACTACCATTTTCACTTTTCCAAGTTGGAGAAGCCACCACGAATGAGAAATTAGAAAATGCACTTTTATAAGGAGCTTCAGTTACACTACTAACGCTATTCCACTTAGAAGTTGTACTCTGCATCATGGCATCATAAGTACCAACTAGTTCGGACCTACGATAAATTCCCAATCCGGCGGGGTTGTCCTTAATAGAAGAAGCGTCTCCACCCAATGCACCAAAGGCTCCACCCATTCCCATATAGCGGGCCGTACCATTTAGGTCGGTTTGTATATATTTCAAGACGTCCAATTCTGTTTGAGCCATCATCAAAGTGCAGTTTAAAAGCACTGTAAAAGCAAAACCTATTCGTTTCATATAATTGTCGTTTTAAAGATGATCGATTGTATTATTCTACTGTCGAAAATAGTTCGATTCTATTTTTTTAGTTTTATCTATTAGCGTTTAACTTATAAAAAAATGATTTGCAATAAATTTCATTGCTTATCTTCGTCCACCACCGCCACTGGAACTTCTAGACCCACCACTGGAACTGGATGAAGAGCTGGATGAACTGGAAGAGGAAGGGGCACTATAGCTACTCCTTGAACCACTGGAACTTCCGCTGCTGTATGTAGGAGAACTAGTGCGTGACCCACTATAAGAAGGTGTGCTTGAACTTCTAGATTCCGTTGAAGAAGAACTGCGGGTAGACGTACTCGTTGAGTAAGAGCTTCGGGACGGAGCAGTTGTAGAATAAGAATTTTCATTGTTGCGTGAACCGCTGGAATAGCCTCCACGTGTTTCTGAACCAACATTTGTAGCAGTACGTGTACTACCCGCACTTTCACTACCATTGTAACTTGCATAATTTGTTGTTCTCGGACGGGTATTGATTGTGGTAGCTGAGGGGGATGCATCTGAGTTCCTTCTTTCGCCACCACCAACAGTAGAACGACTTCCAGCTCGATCTTGAATCATGCCATTGGAACTACTGGAACCACTGCGACTTCCAGAACCAACCATGGAGCTACCTGAACGAGAACTACTTCTACCTACTGATTCATAAGTAGGGGCTGTTCGACTTCCACTAATTTGCGTATAAGAACGACTGGAATTAGCAGAACTAGCTCTGCTATTGACAACTTGAGAACTTGGTGAATACCCACTTACCTGCCTTGCCGATGATCCACCAGTATTGTTATAAGCTCTTCTGCTTGCTTCGTTGTGATTAGAGTTTCTATAAACATAAGAATTACTGCTGTAACAGCTATTCCCGTAATAAGGTGAGTATCCATAATATCCTCCATAATAAGGATATCCATAACTACCATAATATCCACCGCCATAATAGCCGGAACCATAACCATAAAATCCACCCATACCATAACCATACCAGTTATTATAACTGCTATAACCCCATGGAGAATAGAAACTACTGTAGGGATGATACCAATTGTTTCCCCAAGCCCAATCTGAATAACCAAAATAAGAATTATTCCAATTATTATAACCATTGTTATACCCTTGATCATAATAATTATTAGTAATATTTAAACCATTATTGGGCGAATGAAAACGGCGGATACGAGCAGCATACTCAGCATCACTTTCATTACCAGATTGATCTGAAAACTGCATACTGTCATTGGCTTGTGCAAGTACAGATCCGGAAACTGGTTCAGAGTTTCGCTTCTCATTGCCACGCTCGATAAAAATAATTTCTTTTGCACCATTTTTGTAGTTGGTGACTTGTCGATTACTATTTCTACTCTCTTTTTCGATGACTTTTGCATCGCTTGGCTTGAAATAAAGATCATCAATTAACGTTTCCTGACTCATTCCCACCATTGGGATCATAAACGATAGGATGATTGCAAAAGTGTTTCTGTTCATAAATAGACCTCCTGTTTAATTTATAGCAGTTGCTGGTTTTAAGTGAAAATTATAAAACAACAATCATGCCAGCTGATAATTGTTTTTCTAATTTTAAGAGCATTTAGTCCCATTTTACATTACCTTAGTATTTAAGCAGCCAAGCACAAGTAAAATAAAAGCATTTTAGAGCATGAAATAAAAGTGGAAATGTGTAAAAATATCCTTACTTTTGCATAAAATTACAGGGATTAAAAATGAAAACTAGGCATTGTTTTAACTTGTAAATAAAAATTCCAACCTATAAAAACCGTAAAATGAACTATATCGAAGTAAAATTCCAAATGAGCCCGTACCAAGAATATATCTCAGATTTATTAATTGCTGAGTTGGGAGAAATCGGCTTTGAAAGTTTTGCTCCTACCGAAGATTATTTAGAAGCGTATATTCTACAAGACAATTTTGAAGAATCAAACTTAAAAATGACATTGGATAATTTTCAATACGAAGTTAAAATTGAGTATACGATCACGCCAATTGCAGAAAAGAATTGGAATGAAGAGTGGGAGAAAAACTACTTCGAACCCATCGTTATTGGTAATGATTGTGTAATACACAGCTCCTTTCACAAAGATATACCACAGGCAAAATATGATATTGTGATTGACCCCAAAATGGCTTTTGGCACTGGACACCACGAAACCACAAGCTTGGTAATAGATCAAATCCTTAACATGGATTTAGCCGACAAATCCCTTCTAGACATGGGTTGTGGAACAGCTGTATTGGCAATTTTGGCAGCCATGCGTGGTGCGAAAAACTTGCTAGCAATTGACATTGACATTTGGTGTACCGACAACTCTATTGAAAATATTGCCATGAACAATGTCGAAGGCATTAAAGTCGAACTTGGAGGCGCAGAACTTCTTGAAGGATTACATTTTGACATTATTTTAGCAAATATCAACCGAAACATATTATTGGCAGATATGGAAAAATATGCTGCCTGCCTAAGTATTGGTGGTGAATTATACATGAGCGGTTTTTATACACAAGACATTCCATTAATTGAAGCGGAAGCCAACAGAAACAGTTTAAAATTAATCAGCTATAAAGAAAAAAACAATTGGGTAGTGGTAAAAACAATCAAGGAATTTTGATTCCAACCATTGAAAAACATAATTAGCAAATTTTAAACTCATGAAGTCCATCGAATATTTTCCAATAGTTACAGAAAATGGCGAAGTGATTGGCAAAGCTACACGTACAGATTGCCATGCTGGCTCATTTTTATTACACCCAGTAGTTCATTTACACGTATTCAATTCTGGAGGTGAGTTATACCTTCAAAAACGAGCTTTAAACAAAGATATTCAACCAGGAAAATGGGACACTTCAGTGGGTGGCCATGTAGACTATGGTGAAGAAATTCTAACAGCATTGAAACGAGAGGTAGCTGAAGAACTTGGCATACACAATTTCGAACCAATTTTCATCGAACGTTACAAATTTGTGTCTCATCAAGAAGCAGAACTTATTCATAGCTATTATACCATTTATGATGGAGAAATAACAGCAGATTCGGTGGAGATTTCAGAAGGCAGATTTTGGAAACTCACTGAAATTAACGAACAGATTGGTCAAGACATTTTCACTCCTAATTTTGAGCAAGAATATATGAAATTGATTAAAAACTTAAAATTAGTGTTTAGTGTTTAGTGTCTAGAAATCACTAAACACTAAACGTTAATCACTAATCTCAATTTCCTCTTCCTCCTCCTCCCACACCACCTCAGGCTTTTGAGGCCCTTTGTTTCGATACAAAAGAGATAAAACCAACCCCACTATTCCGCCCGACAAATGACCTTCCCACGAAACAGGATCTGCAATCTGCCAAGGAAAGAGATGCCAAACCATGCCCCCATACAGTAAAACCACCACAAACGAAATGGCCAAAAGCGGTGCATATTTCCGAATGAGTCCACTGAAAAACAAAAAGAATGCTATCGAATAAATCAATCCGCTTGC
>CANFFA010000183.1 GCA_947445425.1 Paludibacteraceae bacterium | reverse complement strand
TACAAAGCGATATGAAATTTCGGTATCCTGAAAATCAGAATTTTACGAATATAAGTCAGCCGATTTTAACTTAAATCATACCCCATTGGGGGATTTTGGGTTGTTTTAGCTGCAAAATGGGTTAAAGTTCACAACAAGTTAAATGGGATGAAAGAATTCATACACATTAATATTTACGAAAAATTTGTTAAGCGACCTTTATTAACTTATTTCTATAGTCAGAAAAACGTACCTTTGTAACAATCAATATATGTGTACAATTTTAAAACCTTTTACATCTTTTAGCAATGTCCAAAATCCTTATCATAGACGACGAACGAAGCATTCGAAATACGCTGAAAGACATACTCGAATTTGAGAAACACCACTTAACACTTGCCGAAAATGGCAAAAAAGGTTTAGAGCTAGCACTTTCAACTGCTTTTGATTTAATCTTTTCAGATATAAAAATGCCTGAAATGGATGGGATTGAAGTTCTGAACACATTGCTTGAAAACAAAGTTGAAGCACCAATAGTGATGATTTCTGGTCACGGAAATATTGAGACAGCGGTTGAATGTATAAAAAAAGGTGCTTTTGATTATATAGAGAAACCTATTGACTTAAATAGGCTCTTGATAACGGTTCGAAATGCCCTTGAACGAAACAAATTGGTGCATGAAACACAAAAACTAAAAAAGAAGGTCATCAATAAATATCTGATGATAGGGACATCGCCAGGCATAGAAAAAGTGCGAAATATGATTGCCCGTGTCGCCCCAACGGATGCACGGGTACTGATTACTGGTGAAAACGGTACAGGTAAAGAGGTAGTAGCAAGATTACTTTATGAGCAGAGCAATCGTGTGGATGCTCCATTTATTGAGGTCAATTGTGCAGCAATACCAACTGAACTAATTGAAAGTGAATTATTTGGACATGAAAAAGGGGCATTCACATCGGCAATTAAGCAAAGGGTAGGAAAGTTTGAACAGGCAGATGGAGGCACTATATTCTTAGATGAAATAGGTGATATGAGCTTGTCAGCACAAACCAAAGTACTTCGAGTATTGCAAGAAAATGAACTTACTCGCGTGGGAAGTGACAAAAATATCAAGGTTAACGTTCGTGTTTTTGCAGCAACTAATAAAAACCTGAAAAAAGAAATTGAGTTGGGACATTTTCGAGAAGATCTCTTTCACCGTTTGAATGTAATTCCTATTTACGTTCCAAGTCTAGATCATCGAAAAGAAGATATTCCATTGCTAATAAAATACTTCTGCGAATCAATTTGTGCCGAACAAGGCATACTCGTCAAAACTTTTGATAAAAGTGCGATAGAGGCATTACAAATTCGATCTTGGACTGGTAATATCCGAGAACTCAGAAATATGGTAGAGCGCTTAATTATTCTTGGAGGGGATATAATCACCGTTGAAGAAATTGAAACATTTGGATAATCCATCTTAAAAAATGGATATATTTACATACATTCAATAATAGGTGATACTTTAAAACTTTAGTAACAAAACAATAATAGCTTTTGTCTTGTTATTTAATTCGAATAAAACAATATATAATTTTCCTTTATTTTAAATCAATAGATTCTAACAAATTAAGCTATCTAAGTGCGGTAATTTTGAAATATATAAGAACATGAAAATTTTTATGCACAATAATTATTGTAATGTAATTCACTTTTATATTCTATTAATTCCTAAAAATAGCTCCTTTACAACAAAAATATGTCAGAAGAATTATTAGACCAAGTCACACAAGCCGACTATAAATATGGCTTTGTTACCGACATCGAAACAGATATTATTCCCATTGGACTTAGTGAAGAGGTAGTACGCCTTATTTCATCTAAAAAAAACGAACCGGAATGGATGCTCGAATTTCGATTAAAAGCATACCGCCATTGGCTTACAATGGAAATGCCCGAATGGGCACATCTTAAAATACCTGCAATTGATTATCAAAGTATAGCCTATTATGCTGCGCCAAGAAAAAATGCGCCGCAAAGTTTGGACGAAGTAGACCCTGAATTGCTCAAAACATTTGACAAATTAGGCATCTCAATGGAAGAGCAAAAAATGCTTTCAGGAGTAGCTGTGGATGTAGTAATGGATAGTGTTTCCGTTAAAACAACTTTCAAAGAGAGTTTGGCAGAATTAGGCATTATTTTCTGCTCCTTTAGTGAAGCCGTAGAAAACCATCCTGAACTAGTACAAAAATACATGGGTTCAGTAGTTCCTTATGCTGATAATTTCTTTGCCACATTAAACTGTGCGGTATTTAGCGACGGATCCTTTGTTTATATTCCAAAAGGAGTACGTTGTCCAATGGAGCTTTCCACCTATTTCCGAATCAACGCCATCAACACAGGACAGTTTGAAAGAACTTTAATTGTTGCTGATGATGATAGTTATGTATCCTATTTAGAGGGATGTACGGCACCGATGCGTGACGAGAATCAATTACATGCTGCGATCGTGGAAATCATAGTGATGAACAATGCTGAGGTTAAATACTCTACTGTTCAAAACTGGTATCCTGGTGATAAAAATGGAGTGGGCGGAATCTATAATTTTGTAACAAAAAGAGGAATTTGCAAAGGAGTAAACTCTAAATTGTCATGGACACAAGTAGAAACTGGCTCTGCAGTAACTTGGAAATATCCAAGTTGTATTTTATTGGGTGATAATTCATCAGCTGAATTCTACTCAGTTGCTGTAACCAATCACCACCAACAAGCTGATACGGGTACAAAAATGTTACACATCGGCAAAAATACAAGTAGTCATATTCTTTCTAAAGGAATCTCAGCCGGACAAAGTCAAAACAGCTACCGTGGCTTAGTTCGTGTCAATCCAAAAGCTGAAAATGCTCGTAACTACTCACAATGTGACAGTTTGTTATTGGGTGACAAATGCGGTGCACACACTTTTCCATACATGGAAGTAAATAATGATACCGCAATTATTGAACACGAAGCCACCACTTCAAAGATCAACGAGGATCAAATTTTCTATTGCAACCAACGTGGTATTTCAACTGAAGATGCTGTAGGATTAATCGTAAATGGTTACGCTAAAGAAGTACTCAACCAATTACCAATGGAATTTGCTGTAGAAGCACAAAAACTATTGCAAATAACTTTAGAAGGATCAGTGGGTTAAGACCCCCAACACCCTAAAGGGGAATTTTAAGGTACCAACATTATTTGAATTTGAATATTAAAAAATAAAAATCAGAACTAATTTAGTTTGCCCAAGGGCATACTAAAAGTCGTAATATATATAGTATGTTAGAAATTAAAAATTTACACGCCAACATTAATGGCAAAGAGATATTAAAAGGATTGGATTTGGTCGTTCGACCAGGTGAGGTGCATGCCATTATGGGACCAAATGGTGCTGGTAAATCAACACTTGCCTCAGTACTATCGGGTAATCAAGCATATGAAGTAACCAAAGGAGAAATTACATTCTACGAAAAAGACCTATTGGAAATGTCACCAGAAAATCGTTCTCGTGAAGGAATTTTCCTAAGTTTTCAATATCCTGTAGAAATTCCGGGTGTGAGCATGGTGAACTTCATGCGAACTGCAATCAACGAACATAGAAAATATAAAAATATGGAAGCACTTTCGGCTACTGATTTCTTGCGCACCATGCGTGAGAAAAAAGAATTGGTCGAAATGGACAATAAATTGGCAAATCGTTCAGTAAATGAAGGCTTTTCAGGAGGCGAGAAAAAACGCAATGAAATTTTCCAAATGGCTATGCTTGATCCACGCTTGTCTATTTTGGATGAAACGGATTCAGGTTTAGATATTGATGCCTTACGCATTGTTGCCAATGGGGTAAATAAACTTAAACGCGCTGACAATGCTAGTATTGTCATTACTCACTACCAAAGATTATTGGACTATATCGTACCTGATTTTGTACATGTATTGTACAATGGACGCATCGTGAAAACTGGTGGCAAGGAATTAGCCCTAGAGCTAGAAGAAAAAGGCTATGATTGGATTAAAAAGGAAGTAGACGGAGAGTAAGATGGAAAAACAATATATAGACCTATACAAACAACAACAGGAAAGTATCAAAAAGCATTCGTCAGCTGTGCTAAATAGCAGCCGTGATGCATCTTTTGCTCTTTTCGAAAATTTGGGTTTCCCAACGACAGCTTTGGAAAACTACAAATACTCTGATTTAAAAGAAGCTCTTTCAATAGATTATGGATTGAATATCAACCGAATTCCTATCCCTGTAAACCCTTATGAAGTTTTTACTTGTGATGTACCTGGTATTCATTCTTACCTTTATTTTGTAGTCAATGATGCCTTTTACCCAGTAAAAGATGCTCGCAACAAGGACTTACCAGAAGGTGTAATCATTGGCAGTTTAAATGAAGTTGCCAAAACTCATCCCGAGCTTATTCAGGAGTACTATGGTAAATTAAGTACTACAAAAAACGATGGACTTATTGCTTTCAATGGTGCATTTGCACAAGATGGCTTTTTCATGTACGTACCTAAAAATGTAGTACTAGAGAAACCCATTCAATTGATTAATATCATGCGATCGGATGTTGACTTTATGGCCAATAGCCATAACCTTATCATCTTGGAAGAGGGAGCCAAAGCACAATTATTGGTTTGTGATCATACCATGGACGATGTGCGTTTCTTATCCAATAGGGTAACTGAAGTTTTCGTAGCTAAAAATGCTACTTATGAGCACTATAAACTTGAAAATAGCCATTCCAAAACCACCAATCTATCTACTTTACTGATTGACCAACAAACATCATCGAATGTTTTAGCTAACGTGATCACTTTGCACAATGGTGTAACCCGCAACATGATAGAGATTGATTTAAATGGTGAACATTGCGAAACTTTGCTTTGTGGAATGGTCATTGCTGATAAGAAGCAACAAGTGGATAATTTTACTTCAATTATTCACAGCAAACCAAATTGCAACAGCAAGGAGTTATTCAAATACGTATTGGATGATGTAGCAAAAGGTGGATTTACTGGTAGATTAATGGTGGCCAAAGATGCGCAGAAAACGGCAGCTCAACAGAGTAATCGCAATATATTATTGAGTAAAACAGCAAAAATGCGAACTAAACCGCAACTTGAAATTTATGCTGATGATGTAAAGTGCTCACACGGCGCAACCATAGGTCAACTAGACGAAACCGCTAAATTTTACATGCAATCTCGCGGTATATCAGAAAGTGAAGCCCGCTTACTATTGATGTTTGCATTCACCAATGATGTTATTGAGCATATTCAAATTGATGCATTAAAAGATAGAATCAAATTGCTTGTAGAGAAACGCTTGCGTGGAGAATTATCCAAGTGTGAAGGCTGTGTAATTTGCCAGTAAGGAAATTTATCTAATTAAACTAGAAAACGGACAGAGAATTTCTCTGTCCGTTTTCTAGTTTAAAATAGGTGATTTATTATGATTCATTGTCATAATTCTATTCAAGAACAAATTGAATTAAAATCGATAGTTTTTGATTTCTATTTTCATTGCATTTTAAGCTTGATGCTATGTCAGTAGGAACTTCTAATAAATCAAGCAACAGCAATGCCATTCGTATCGAGTGACGATTTACTTTCAGCAAGCGTTCCATCTAAATCAAATGCAATAAGTTTTTTCATAAGGAGTATTAATAATATTC
>CANFFA010000182.1 GCA_947445425.1 Paludibacteraceae bacterium | reverse complement strand
GACAAAGTAAAACGGATTTACGACGCCTTGAAATTCAAACACGCTCCATTTATTCGCAAAAAATCTGTAGTGTACAAACAACCTATTCAAAAAAACGAATCTGTTGAAAACTATCACTTTATGGATGGTTAGCTGCAAAATGGGTTAAGTATCAAACTTTCGTGTTCACTACTTACTAAGCATTAATCATTCGTTTTCTGGCCATTATTTCCAAGGTTCTAATTTTATCCTTATATAAATTATGACCATTCATTTTCACCACATCCAGCGAGGCATCCGAATTTTCGTCCCAGCGGCGACAAAGGTAGAGTGAGTTATAAATACGTCCAATCTGATACTCACGACTAAAATACAATCCCAATGCGTAATCCTCACCATAACTTGTATTAGGAACTTTAATCTCTCTCAAAACTGGTGTGTAAAATGCACGTGGCGCACCCAGTCCATTGATTCGCAAGGCATTGTTTCTACCATTTTCAGGGGTCCACTCTTTGTGATCTATCAATCCTGGGGCAATGGTTTCCATTTTAAAATTGGTCATGGTATAGGAACCAATCACCATCGCACAATTTTGATCATAAAAAGCATTCACTATGGTTTGCAAAGTATTTTCATCTTGATATACATCATCGCTATCCAATTGCACCGCAAATTTACCGCAATACTCACTGTTCACACCTACATTCCAGCAACCACCTATACCCAAATCATGACGATTAGGAATAATATGGATTACTCTTTTATCAGCTTTTGCATACTGCTCAATAATTTCCGACGTGCCGTCAGAAGAGAAATTGTCAATGATAATCAAATTAAAATTAAAATCAGTCTTTTGAAGTAATACTGATTTCAGAGCATCTTCCACTGTTTTAACACGATTGCGAATTGGAATGATTACCGAAGCCTCGACTGGAAAGTTTCCTTCATCAAAAGCAATGGTTTTAAAGTTTGGTGCTAAATAAGCGCCAATTTTCTTCAAATGATCAGTACAGGCAAGTTCCATCTCTATTTGAACCGCACGGTTTTTGGGATCCACATAATCAAACTGTTTTTCACCACTTTTACGGTTATCATTCTCCACTTCAGCATACAAATGTTCATTAATATGAACCAATTCAGCTTGTTGTGAAACTTTTAAACGCAAATTGTATAGACCAGCGAATTTATAAGATTCGGTAGTTTCTGCAACTGCTTTTTTAATACATTCTGAGGAATAAAATAAAACAGATCCAAAATTAAAATCATCACGCAAACTACCCATTTGATAATCAATCAGGGGTAAATTGGTGCGTAAACCTTCAGCAATTTGGTAATAATCAGCATAAACCAAACCTGCTTGCGTATCACGGGCTATGTGGTAAAAGCGCTCCAATGCATATTGGCCCAACTCCAATTCAGTATCTTTTGTATATATCAATGAAAAGTGTGTAGTAGACTTTTCCGATATCTTTTTGATGGTTGCACTACTTTGTAAACTATCAATTTCAATATGTTCACAACCAGCTATGGATGAACTACCTGCAGTTGTAGAAAGTAGATATACGGTATTAACTAGATCAGATTGGAGTAAGTTTAATGCTGTTTTTTCGGCTTGCGCTACATCGTTGTAGGCTATAAAACAATTGATGGGTTTCATGATTTTGCTAGAATTTTATGGGTTGTATTTTATTTTAGCCTCAAAAATAGTTATTTTATTTCATTTTTTCAGCTTTGGAAAAAACCTTAAATAAGAAATTGAAGATCAAGTTATTTTCATTCAGAATTTTGGCCTTGACTCCTTTTCCTTTATCTTTGCTCAAATTTAACAATAAAATTACAATGAAATTAATTGCCGATAGTGGTTCAACCAAAACACATTGGTGTGTAATCGATGATAATGGACTAGTGAAAGATATTTTCACCAAAGGTATAAATCCATTTTATCAGACAGAAGATGAAATTAAATCAGAACTAAGTTTAAACCTCAACCCACAACTTACTGATTTTAAAATCGAAAGCATTAGTTTTTATGGTGCTGGCTGTTCTTTTCCCGAAAAGAAAATGATGGTAAGTAATGCGCTAAGCTCATTTTTTAATGATGCTAAAATTGAAGTTGAAAGTGATTTGTTGGGAGCTGCCCGTTCACTTTTTGGCAATAAAAAAGGAATAGCTTGTATTCTGGGAACAGGTTCAAATTCATGTTATTACGATGGAGTAAATATAGTGGAGAACGTATCACCACTTGGCTTCATTCTAGGAGATGAAGGAAGCGGTGCTGTATTGGGGAAATTATTAATTGCCGACTGCCTCAAAAATCAACTTTCCTCGGAATTGAAAGAAAAGTTTATGACTCAGTATTCGTTGACACCCGCCCTGGTTTTAGAAAACGTATATAAAAAACCTTTTCCAAATCGTTACTTAGCTCAATTCACCCCATTTTTATTAGAAAATCTAGAAGAAGCTAGCATTTTCAACTTGGTATTTGATGCATTTGATGCATTTTTTGTTAGAAATGGGATGCAATACACCTTGGAAGAAATAGAAGTAGGATTTGTAGGGTCAATTGCCTATCATTTTAGGGACACTTTGGAGATGGTTGCCTACGAAAGAGGAATCAACATTTCAAGTATAGTGCAAAGTCCAATGGGGGGATTAATAATCAACCCCTAACACCTAAAGGGACTGTCTAGTACGTTCAACATCAACTAAACCAAAAAACATCCTAAATCAAAGCGGATAATTATGGTTCACAACAAAGAAAACAAAGGTAATTCAAATTCCCCTTTAGGGGCAATGGGCACTGATGCTATCACCGAACAGAGTTCTTTACATGATAACTTGGACAAATTATCCATACAAGTCCTTTTGCAGAAGATGAATCAAGAGGATAAAAAAGTGCCTGATGCAGTAGAAAAAGCCCTACCTCAAATTGAACTTTTGGTTGATAAAATTGTGGAGAGAATGCAAGAAGGTGGGAGAATTTTTTACATGGGAGCTGGTACAAGTGGGCGTTTAGGAGTATTGGATGCATCAGAAATTCCACCTACTTTTGGCATGTCTCCTAATATAGTAATCGGATTAATTGCTGGAGGAGATTCAGCCTTGCGAAATCCAGTTGAGAATGCCGAAGATGACTTACATCAAGGTTGGGAAGAGTTGCAAAAGCACAATGTAAACAGCAATGATACAGTCATCGGGATTGCAGCATCTGGTTCAACCCCTTATGTAGTTGGTGCATTACGAAATGCAAAGTCAAAAGGGATATTAACTGCTTCAGTAACTTGTAATCCCAATTCAGCTGTTTCTAAAGAAGCAGACATTTGTATTGAAGTGATTGTTGGTCCAGAATTTATCACAGGAAGTACAAGACTAAAATCGGGAACGGCTCAGAAAATGGTTTTGAACATGATCACTACCGTTACAATGATAAAACTCGGACGAGTAAAAGGAAATGTTATGGTAAATATGCAACTTTCGAACTCAAAATTGATAAATCGAGGTGCATTTATTATAATGAATGAGCTGGGGATTGATTTCGAGAATGCAAAAAATATTTTACTAAAGTATGGTTCTGTACAGAAAGCTTTAGAGGCTATGAATTCATAAAGGCCTCCGTTAGTCTGATTGATTTATTCTATTAACTTTACTCAATTACTTCAATAAAACAAACGAATCAAAACCAGAAGTTTGTAAACACACCTACATTAAGGAGTAAAATAACTAAGCTAATCAACTAAGAATCATCCACCTAAGAATCAATAAAGTTAAACTTCAACATTTTTGTAACAATTACAGAACTTTCCAGAACTATAATTGTTTTAGCTTAGTTAAGAAAAAATAGCATTAAATAAAAACAATTAAAACAAAAAAAATGCAAGAAACAGAAGCAAATTCAGTCAGTCAATCACCCCTCCAGCAAACATCTGGAAAATCGCATGAAACATTTATCAATGATTTTAAGAATACACTTAAAACATTGTTCCGTGAGGAAAATGACATCAACCAACTAAGTGTTAATAGAGGTATTGCGCCAGAAACGCTTAAAAGAATTATGGATTGTAATCCTATGTCATTAAGTATTCCAAAAGAATATGGTGGTCGTGGTGGTTCAGTACGTGAAATGATGGAACTACTTTCAGCAGCATCATACGAATCTATGGCCATGTCCTTGACTTTAGGAATTAACAACGCACTTTTTTTGCAACCGCTTACTAAATATGGTGCAGAAGAAACAAAAAAAGCAGTTTACAAGCGCTTCCTTGAAGAACAAAACATGGGTGGACTCATGATTACTGAGCCTGACTATGGAACAGATGCATTGAACATGCAGACCGCTTATACCGAAAAGGCAGATCATTATCATTTGAAAGGTACAAAACATTGGGCAGGATTGACTGGTCAAGCAAATTTCTGGTTATTGACCGGACGCAAAAAAACTGAGAAAGGTGATTTAATGCGCGATCTAGACTTTTTTGTATGCGACAATGATGCTCCTGACCAAAAAATCGTAGTAGAAGAGTATTTTGAAAACCTAGGGCTTTATCAAATTCCTTATGGTAGAAACATCCTTGATGTAAAAATACCAAAAATGAACAGACTTATCCCTGAGACTACAGGTGTAAAAATGATGATCGATTTATTACACAGAAGTCGTATGCACTTTCCAGGTATGGGCTTAGGATTTATCAAACGTATGCTTGACGAAGGAATTGCACACTGTCAACAACGCCTCGCTGGTGGTAAATCTCTTTTCACTTATGATCAAGTACAACAACATTTGGCAAAATTACAAGCTAACTTCACCATATGTTCTGCATTGTGCATGAAAGGTAGTGAACATGCAAGTATTAAAAATGACTTAACCGGAATGGGTATTGAAGCCAATATCATTAAAACGGTTACAACGGATTTAATGCAAGAATCTGCACAAACAGTAGTTACTTTACAAGGTGCTATTGCGTACAGATTAAACAATATTGCTGGACGAGGTATTGTAGATACACGCCCATTTATAATTTTTGAAGGGTCAAACGATGTTTTGTATGCACAAATATCCGAAGCTCTCATTAAGCTGATGAAATCGTCGAAGGTGAATAATTTATACCAATTTTTAAAAGAATACAGCCTGACCGAACGGGCTGCCGTCTATCTTAAAGAGTTGCTGTCATTCGAAGTGGATATGCAAATTTCTCAACGTAAATCTGTTGAATTAGGGCGCGTTATGAGCCGTGTAGTCTCACTTGACTTGGTAATGAGGTTAGGTGAAACCGGATTTAGATCCGAACTCATAGAGAATGCCAATTCGATGTTAAAACAGGAGGTATCAAGCTTAATCAGCTTCTTGGCTCACGATCAGAAATCTTGCGTGATAACAGATTATGAAATAGATAGTAATTGGTGTAATTTTTCATTGACCTAAAAATTTAAATACGCAGCAATGCCTATTTTAATATAATCAAAGATCGGCTGAAGTTCATTTGTGAGCTTCAGCCGATGCTTATCTTGGGCTAACCACTTCTTGTGAATCTCGCTTTTGCGGAAATGGTATTTCCACTTCAATTTTATTTATTGGGATGGATAGGCTTTGCTTTACACTTCCTAATTTCATACTCCTTTCTTGGTATAAATCCCTACCGTAAATTAGCGGCAATTGGAGCTCCAGTCCCTGCCTTCTTTTCAGCTGTTTTCTACCAACACTTACCAATCCATTATT
>CANFFA010000181.1 GCA_947445425.1 Paludibacteraceae bacterium | reverse complement strand
GAAAGTGAATGAAGTGCTTTTTGTTAATTCAGTGGCTGGAGATAGTTATGCAAGCATTGCAGCTGAATTTAAACTTACTGAAAGCACCTTGAAAGAGTACAATGAGTTGAATTCAATAGCTAAATTGCAGCCTGGAACAAGGGTTTTTATTGAGGAGAAAAAAACGAAGGCCCCGAAAGAATTCAAGACACATATCGTGCAAAGTGGTGAGACCATGCATAGTATAGCACAAGATTATGGAATGAAAGTTCTAAATCTATATGAATTAAATGATAAATCATTTGATGATGGGGCCAAGTGTGGTGAAGAGCTTAAGTTGAGAAAGCATTCTTTTTTATGAAATTGCTGTGGAGTAGATCATATTCGATTTTAAGTATATAATAAACATTTCATGCGAAAAAAAAATACGGAGGCATTGAGCGATATTATTCGTCAGGTACTTAAAGAGCAGCATTTGGATAAGCCTTTGTATGAGAAAAGATTAATTGATGCATGGCCTTCAGTTTTGGGTGAGAATATCGTCAAGTATACCTCCGATTTATATATAAAAAATAGGGTGTTGTATGTTTCTTTGACTTCTTCTGTGCTGAGACATGATTTATTCATGTCGAAGGATGAGATTAAGAAATCCCTGAATAAACAAGTAGGAGTGGAGGTGATTGTTGATATTATTTTTAGATAAATTCAACTAGAAAATGGATTACAGAGCACAACTACTTCGGCCGCTCTCCAAGCGATATATAGATCAATTGGTGGAGAATGTTTTGACATTTCCTATAGACTTTCCAATTTTGTTTCAACTCTTGTTTGATGAAGATGAGAAAGTGGCATGGCGAGCGGCTTGGGCTTGTTCCAAGATAAGTGAGCTAAATCCTAATTTTTTTACGCCTCAGCAAGTAGATGAAATTGTAATTCTATCTTTGTCAACTCCCTATGGCGGGGTTCGTCGAGGCTGTTTGTCCATGCTTTTTCACCTACCTTTACCAAGCCCCATTTCAGTTGATATAATTAACGCCTGTTTTGATTGGATGGTGTCCCCAAAATCCCCCATTGCAGTACAAGCCTATGCGATGAAGATCCTGTATCGAATTTGTCTTCAAGAGCCAGATTTAAAATTGGAGTTAATTGCGTATCTAGAAACAATAGACTATCAATCTTATTCAGCAGGATTTAATTCTACCCGAAAAAATATTCTTAAGAGCCTGAACAAATGTTAGATAAAATTGTTTCTAGCAAACTTATCCGTAAAATACTAGAAATTTAAGAATTAAAGTATTACTTTTGCCTCGATTTGTCGCGGCTTGAAGTCGTATTTATCTATTAAGTTTAATTTAAAAAAGTTTTTATGTCTTTAAAGAAAAACATTATTGCTTTACGTCAAAAGAAAGCAATTGTTGAAAAAGGCGGTGGAGACAAAGCCATCGAGAAGCAAGTTGCCATGGGTAAAATGCATGCCCGCGATCGTATTCTTGCCCTATTGGATGTCAATTCATTTCATGAATATGACCTATTTGTTGAACACGAAGAACGTAACTTCGGAATGGCAGGAAAAGAGCTTGCTGGTGATGGTGTAATTACCGGAACTGGTACCATGAGCGGAATGCCTATTTGTATTTATGCACAAGATTTTACAGTAATGGGTGGTTCTTTGGGACTTAAACATGCTCGTAAAATTACTAAAATAATGGATCATGCACTTCGAATGAAAGTGCCTTGTATTGGTATTAACGATTCGGGTGGTGCCCGTATTCAAGAAGGTATTGGTGCCTTGGCAGGTTATGGTGAGATTTTTTACCGTAATACCATGGCTTCAGGGGTTATTCCACAAATTTCGGTAATTCTAGGCCCTTGTGCTGGTGGTGCCGTTTATTCTCCAGCACTTACAGACTTTGTATTTGTGGTAGAAAATATTTCTAAAATGTTCATCACTGGCCCTAGCGTTATTGAAACCGTTTTGGGTGAAAAGATATCACAAGAAGATTTGGGTGGCGCACGCGTTCATGCAGAAATTACAGGTAATGCTCATTTCTATGCAATGAGTGAAATGGAGTGTTTTGATCAAATTAAAGCATTGGTTTCATTATTACCACAAAGTAATATGAAAAAGGCTGTTAGTGTTGAGCCTAAGAATCCAAAATCTAAAAAGAATATTGAGAATATCATTCCTGCAGATGCAAAACAACCTTATGATGTAAGGGACATTATTTATGCATTGTCGGATGATTCTTATTTCCTTGAAGTACATGAATTATGGGCAGCTAATATTGTTATTGGTTTTGGTCGTATTAATGGTGAAACCATTGGATTCGTTGCCAATCAACCAATGTATTTAGCGGGTGTATTGGATTGTGATGCATCAGATAAAGCAGCTCGTTTTATTCGTTTTTGTGATGCTTTCAATATTCCTGTTGTTACTTTAGAAGATATGCCAGGTTATTTGCCAGGTGTGGATCAAGAGCATGCAGGTGTGATTCGTCACGGTGCTAAAATGTTGTATGCTTATTCAGAAGCTACCGTTCCAAAGATTACCGTTATTTT
This sequence comes from Paludibacteraceae bacterium, assembly GCA_947445425.1. Classification (GTDB taxonomy): domain Bacteria; phylum Bacteroidota; class Bacteroidia; order Bacteroidales; family Paludibacteraceae; genus Paludibacter. The sequence continues at coordinate 3,161 of CANFFA010000181.1, read as the reverse complement.
ACGTAAAGCTTATGGTGGTGGTTATATTGCGATGAATTCTCGTCACTTGGGTGCTGACTTTATGATGGCATGGCCAGGAGCAGAAATTGCAGTAATGGGACCAGAAGGTGCAGCGAATATCATTTTCCGCAAAGAAATTATGGAAGCTGAAGATGAGGATGCAATGCGTCAACAAAAGGTGCAAGAATATATTGATAAATTTGCAAATCCTTATGTTGCAGCTTCTAAAGGGTATATTGATGCGGTTATTGAGCCTTCAGAGACCCGTGAATTAATGATTCATGCATTGGAGATGGCCAAGAATAAAGACGATTATCGTCCTGCTAAGAAACATGGTGTTCCTCCATTTTGATGATTAAAAGACTTATATTTACCATTTACGACTTAGCATTTACTTGCCTTGTAAGTATTAATGAGATGGTGAATAGAGAATTTTATTTATTAACTTGTAACCAATACATATATGCCAACAGAAAAACCAGCATACGTTGAATTTGCGGTAACAGCCCGTAAGTACAAGACGCTTTTGACAAAAAAGTATCAAAATCGGAAGCCTTGGGTCAATCCAAGTCCTTTTGAAGTTCAATCCATTATTCCAGGTACCATTCTTGAAATCTTCGTAAAAGAGGGTGAAATTGTAAAAGAAGGAGCACCGCTTTTAATTTTGGAAGCGATGAAAATGCAAAATCGTATTGAAATGCCATTTACAGCGATGATCAAAAAAATTAATGTAGAAGTGGGAGTACGCGTTCCCCGTGAAACATTGATGATTGAGTTAGAGGCTGTTGAAGAGATTGTATAATATAGCTATTTATCATTGGAACGGTTGATCATAAAATTACATGGTCAGCCGTTTTTATATTCAATATTTTGAACTAAAGTCAAAGGATGACTGTTTAAAACTATTAGCCAATTCGCTAATTTAAATCAATTCATTAAAAAACACAATATGTTTCAAATTTTTAAAAATATAGATAGTAATAATTACAAGCCCATTTATGGTGGACTAGAAATACTAAAATTTATAGGTCCAGGATTGCTGGTAACCGTAGGATTTATCGATCCCGGTAATTGGGCATCCAATTTAGCTGCTGGTGCCGATTATGGTTATGCACTTTTGTGGATGGTAACGCTATCTACCTTGATGCTCATTATGTTACAACACAATGTGGCCCACTTGGGAATTGCCACAGGACTATGTCTATCCGAAGCAGCCGCCATACATCTCAAACCCAAATACTCGAAGGCCATTTTGTCTTCCGCCATGTTGGCATCAATTTCTACTTCACTTGCTGAGATTTTAGGTGGTGCCATAGCTTTGGAAATGCTTTTCGGAATTCCCATTCGTGCTGGTGCAATTTTGGTAACGCTTTTTGTATTGATTATGCTCTATACCAATACTTATAAGTTGATGGAGAAATGGATCATTGCCTTTGTATCTGTCATCGGTTTGTCGTTTTTGTATGAGCTCTCATTGGTACAAATTGATTGGAACAGTGCTATCGTGGGTTGGGTAAAACCTAGTTTTCCACAAGGTTCTATGTTGGTTATTATGAGTGTTTTGGGTGCTGTTGTGATGCCGCACAATTTATTCCTTCATTCAGAGATCATTCAAAGCAGGCAGTGGAACCGAGAGGATGAATCGGTGATTAAGAAGCAATTGCGCTATGAATTTTTGGATACTTTGGTCTCCATGTTGGTGGGATGGGCAATCAATAGTGCCATGATATTATTGGCAGCAGCTACATTTTTTAAAAATAAAATTCCTGTTACAGAATTACAACAAGCCAATCATCTATTAACACCTTTGTTGGGCAATAATGCCGCAGTGGTATTTGCAGTAGCCCTTCTGTTTGCAGGTTTGTCGTCCACCATTACTTCGGGTATGGCGGCAGGAAGTATTTTTGCAGGAATGTACAAAGAGCCTTATGATATTAAGGATAATCATTCTAGGCTAGGAGTGGGGCTTTCGCTTTTCTTAGCACTGGGAATTATATTCCTCATTTCCAACCCATTTAAAGGTCTAATAATTTCACAAATGATATTGAGTATTCAACTGCCGATCACCATTTTCCTACAAGTTTATTTAACTTCTTCGGAAAAAGTGATGGGAAAATACAAGAACTCTAATGGTTCAAAATACTTGCTTTATTCTTTGGGGGGGATAGTTACAATTTTAAATGTGATGTTATTTATTAGCTTGTTTTAAAATCTTTATAACAAAGAGCACAGTATCTTAGCCAATAGAACAAGATTAAATCCACTATTTTGCCATACTCTTGGCAAGATGAGTGGATTTTTTTTGTGATTTATAGCTTACCTTATCTGCCTATGCGGTTTTTTACTTGCGCAACATTATTGTGACAATTTTAACTCAGGGTTAAATAAGTTAATATAAAATTAAAATCGTATTTATTCGTTATATTTATGCACTTATTAAATGCGTAAATATATGAAAGCAAGTAAAATAACACATAAACAAGAAAATAGAATTCGAGTCGACTTCCCCTATCAACAAGAAGTGGTCAAAAGCATTAAGCAAATATCAGGTTCGAGATGGAGCAATAGTTTGAAAACTTGGCATATACCTTATACTAAATTGGCTTTTGAGCAGTTGACAACCATGTTCCCAGATCTTCAGTTTGACAAAAGTGACCAGCAACAAAATCAGTCAGAAATAGTATCCCCAAGCCATGAAATAAAACAAGAAGTGGAGTTTCCCAATAAACCCCGGGAGAAAATGAATGATACAAGCAATGTTAAATTGGAAATTGAGAAAATTACGGCAGTTAAAACTTTGTGTCGTGATGCTGTTAGACTAGAATTTACCCCAAAAACAATTTATATTAAGATGCCAAAGAATGAAACAGATATTGCTTTCATTCGTACTTTTAACTTTGTACGTTGGGATATATCTCAATACAGATGGTCGATTCCAAACTATGGCAAAATTGCAGATGTCATCACTGCCTATTTTGGTAAGCGGGTGGTTGAGATAATTGAACATCAACCAGATGAAGCGACATTAGCAAACAGGCTGAAGGCAAATTCTCAACCTAAGTTTAACAAGACTGACTTTTTGGTGATAAATAATTCCAACCGAACTTTATATTTAGTGTCTGAACGGAAATTAGTATCGTGTTGAATATGAGGATATACCT
>CANFFA010000180.1 GCA_947445425.1 Paludibacteraceae bacterium | reverse complement strand
TTCCCCCTACCGAAAAACAATAACTAATTATTTGTACAATTGGAAGTTATTCTAATTATTAATTCTTTAGCATGTCAATCAGCATAATAAATCTGACTAAAAATTATGGAACTCAGCTTGTTCTCAATAGTATAAGTATTGAAATAGGAGCAGGTGAAGTTGTTGGTTTTCTTGGACCAAATGGTGCTGGAAAGACTACCACTATGAAAATTTTAGCGGGGGCCTTGGATTATCAAGAAGGCTCAGTTAAAATTTGTGGTACTGAGGTCAACGAAAACTCATTGGTAACCAAAGCTTTGGTAGGCTATTTGCCCGAATTAAATCCACTTTATACTGATATGTATGTAAAAGAGTATTTACTCTTTGTAGCTGATACTTATAGCTTAAAGGATAAACAAAAACGGGTGGAGGAGTTGATTGTAAAGGTCGGTTTATTACCAGAGTTTCACAAAAAAATAAGTCAACTTTCCAAGGGATACCGTCAACGTGTTGGATTGGCACAAGCATTGATGCCTAATCCGAAGGTGCTGATTTTAGATGAGCCAACAACTGGTCTTGATCCCAATCAATTGGTAGAAATTCGCAACTTGATTCGTGAGATTGGTAAAGAGCGAACTGTATTACTCAGTACGCACATCATGCAAGAAATTAAAGCCATTTGTAGTCGTGTGATTGTAATCAATAAAGGTGAAATTGTAGCTGATTATAGTGATTTGTCAAAAATAAATGCTTTTGATGAAGGAAGTTACCATTTTGAAGTTGAATTCTCTGAGGCCGTAAAGGTTGATGCTTTAAAATTGATTGACAATGTTAGTGCTGTAAACACTATTACCGACAAACATTTTAATTGTATAGCTTCTAGGGATGTTAGGGCTTTAGTTTTCGACTTTGCTGTTCATTCCAATAATAAGATACTCCTTATTCGTCCCATTGAAAGAAGTATGGAAGATGTGTTTAAGATGCTCACTAAATAGGCGCACACAATTAATCGATAGTTTTTGAACACAAATTACGCAAGTGCCGCAAATTAATTTTTAGATAATTGCAGATTTAGAGGCTGATAATTATCGTTTTAAAATACCTGTTGATTGAGAAAAAAGCTTAATATCCAGGATCTTTTATTTGCGTAAATTTGCGGTATTTGCGTTCAACTTCTTTTTTCCCATTTTACAATCCCATGGAAGATACTAATTTTGATATACGGAACAATAAGTCAGGCGAAAAGGAGTTTGAAAATGCCTTGCGTCCGCTCACTTTTTCCGATTTCAGCGGTCAAAATAAGATTGTTGAGAACTTAAAGATATTTGTCCAGGCTGCTCGAATGCGTACAGAATCGCTGGATCACGTTTTACTTCATGGACCTCCCGGACTAGGTAAAACAACACTTTCCAATATCATAGCCAATGAATTGAATGTGGGATTCAAGATCACTTCGGGTCCTGTTTTGGATAAACCCGGTGATTTAGCTGGATTATTGACGAGCTTGGAAACCAATGATGTCCTTTTTATCGATGAAATTCACCGTTTGAGTCCAATCGTGGAAGAATATTTGTATTCTGCCATGGAGGATTATCGAATTGACATCATGATAGACAAAGGGCCCAGTGCCCGCTCTATTCAATTAGAGTTAAATCCTTTTACCTTGATAGGCGCCACAACGCGTAGTGGATTGTTAACTGCTCCCCTCAGGGCAAGATTTGGTATTAACTGCCATTTGGAATATTATGATATTGAAGTCATAACAGAAATTATTAAACGCTCTTCACGTTTGCTCAATGTGGTAATTGGTCATGAAGCCGCAGTAGAAATTGCAGGTAGAAGTCGTGGTACTCCCCGTATAGCTAACGCATTGTTACGTCGTGTACGTGATTTTGCACAAGTAAAAGGGAATGGTTCAATCGATCTTGAAATTTCATGTTATGCTCTTGAAGCTTTGAATATTGATAAATATGGTTTGGATGAGGTTGATAATAAAATCTTGACCACCATAATTGATAAGTTTGGAGGAGGGCCCGTTGGTCTAACCACCATTGCGACTGCTCTAGGTGAAGATGCTGGAACTATTGAAGAAGTTTATGAACCCTTTTTAATCAAGGAGGGATTTATGAAACGGACTCCTCGTGGTCGTGAGGTAACTGAATTGGCCTATAAACATTTGGGGAAAGCAAGGATTAGTCAAACTGGAACCCTTTTTTAAATCATTTTTCTCATAACTCCTAACAGCATTATGGCGCAAGAAATGAAAAGTTTGGCAAAGGATACTGCCATTTACGGTGTGAGTAGTATTTTAGGTAAATTTCTAAATTGGTGTTTAGTTCCACTATATACCTATGTGCTAGCAAATTCAGCTGAGTATGGGGTGGTCACGAATCTCTATGCTTGGACAGCATTGTTGTTGGTTATGCTTACTTATGGAATGGAAACAGGTTATTTCCGTTTTGCGAATAAGCAAAAAGAAGAAGCTGATTCAGTCTATAGTACTACTTTAATCACATTGGCTGCTACCTCTATCCTTTTTGCTTTTGTGTGTGTATTTTTTTCAAAGTTTATTGGTCAAGCAATGGGCTATGAAAAGAATCCAGAGTTTATAACCATGTTGGCCGTTGTGGTGGCTATGGATGCTTTCGGCTCTATTCCATTCGCTTATTTACGATATAAAAATCGTCCTATAAAATTTGCCGGTCTTAAGTTGTTGATGATTTTTACCAATATTATTTTCAACCTATTCTTTCTATTGGTTTGTCCTTGGTTGGCAGTAAAAGCGCCTCCCTTGGTGGACTGGTTTTACAATCCTCATTATGGGGTTGGTTATGTTTTTGTGGCCAATTTATTGTCTACCACCATTGTTACCCTAGCACTTATTCCCGATGTATTGGTAGTAAAATTTAATTTTGACTGGCCTTTATTGAAAAAAATGTTGGCATACTCCTTACCCTTGCTAATTTTGGGAATTGCCGGTATCATGAATCAAACTTTGGATAAAATTATTTTTCCATTTTTGATGGAAGATAAAGTACGGGCAGCAGCCGATTTGGGAATTTATGGTGCTACTTCCAAAATTGCGATGGTGATGTTGATGTTTACCCAAGCTTTTCGATATGCTTATGAGCCCTTTATTTTTGCTCAAAACAAAGATAAGGACAGTACAAAAGCGTATGCAGATGCCATGAAGTTTTTCGTCATTTTTTCCTTACTTATCTTTTTAGGCATCGTTTTTTATCTCGATATTTTTAAATTTATCATCCGATACGATTATTGGGAAGGTCTTAAAGTAGTGCCAATTGTCCTTTTTTCCTTTATTTTTCAAGGAATATTTTTCAATCTCTCCTTGTGGTACAAACTGACTGATAAAACGATTTATGGTGCGTATTTCTCTATTTTGGGAACTTTGATTATTCTGGCAATCAATGTCCTATTTGTGCCAACTTATAGCTATATGGCCTCCGTTTGGGCTGCTTTTGCCTGTTATTTTGTAATGATGGTGGTCTCTTATTATTATGGTCAGAAATACATGCCTGTACAGTACGATTTAAAGTCAATAGCACTTTATGCTGGCTTGGCCATGGGACTTTATGCTATCAGTCTTGTTTTGGTAATTCCTAGCCTATTTTTAAGCATTGCTTTCAAAACAGCTTTATTCTCTATTTTTTTAGTTGTTTTGATAAAACGTGATTTTCCGTTGAACTCAATACCAGTCGTCAATCGATTTTTTAAATAATTAATTATAAATTAAAGAGTATGATCTTTGTAAATCTGTCGAATAAAATTTTCAATGAGTCTGTATATGATTATCACAAAACAGATGATGTTGACGCCCCTATTAACAACCCATACGAATTAAAATCCATTGAGTATTATCTCTATTTAAAAAATTGGATTGATACAGTACAATGGCATTTGGAAGATATTATTCGTAATCCGGAAATTGACCCAATTGAAGCGCTGGTCTTGAAACGTAGGATAGATGCTTCCAATCAAGATAGAACTGATTTGGTGGAGTTGATAGATAGCTATTTTTTAGATCAATATAAATTAGTTGAGCCAATAGCTTTAGCAACCGTCAATACAGAAAGTCCTGCTTGGGCGATAGATCGATTGTCAATATTGCACCTTAAAATTTATCACATGCAACAAGAAGCAGAGCGTACCAGTGGTACTGCTGAGCACATTGCGCAGTGTAAGGCTAAATTAGCCGTTTTATTAGAACAAAAACAAGATTTATCAAGATCCATCAACGAACTGATTGAGGCCATTGCTAGTGGAGATAAAAAAATGAAGGTCTATAAGCAAATGAAAATGTACAATGACCCTAATTTGAATCCTGTATTGTACGCAAAGAGTAAATAATTAGCACAAATAAAATGTCTAAGATTTTAATTTTACGCTTTTCTGCCATGGGTGATGTGGCCATGACGGTGCCGGTAATCTATTCATTCGCAGTTAAATATCCACAGCATGAAATTACTGTATTGAGTAGAAGTCCTTTCAAATCATTGTTTGATCAACTACCAGCCAATGTGAAGTTTATTTCAGCTGATTTTAATGGAAAGTACAAAGGGTTAAAAGGATTAAACCTTTTGTATCGTGAATTGAAGTGTCAAAATTTTGATTTTGTTGCAGATTTCCATGCGGTGTTGCGGTCTAATTATCTCACATTTAGATTTAAGTTGGATGGTGTTCGTACTGCAAGTATTGATAAAGGTAGAGCAGAAAAGAAAAAATTAACAAGAAGGACTAATAAAGTTCTTGTTCCTTTGCAATCAAGTTTTCATCGGTATCAGGCTGTTTTGCAGCAAATGGGATTTGAGTTTGAGCTCAATTTTCATTCGATTTACCCTTCAGAAATACCTTTTGAATTAGACATTCAGCCCAAAGTAGGAGAGAAATTAAATATAAAATATTTAGGTATAGCTCCTTTTGCAAAACATTTGGGTAAGATTTATCCCATCGAATTACAAGAACAAGTTATCGCTCATTTTGCAAAAGATTCGAAAATAGAATTGTTTATTTTTGGAGGTGGTGCTGATGAAAAGAAAATTGTTGACCAATGGGTTTCAAAATATCCATCCATAAATTCTATGGTTGGAAAATTAGGCCTAAGTGAAGAGCTACAGTTTATTAGTAAATTGGACCTCATGTTTTCGATGGATTCGGCGAATATGCACCTTGCTGCTTTGGTTGATACAAAAGTTCTAACACTTTGGGGAGCAACTCACCCTTATGCTGGTTTTTTGGCTTGGAATCAAAATAATGATAATATTATTCAACAGGATCTACCTTGCCGTCCTTGTTCTGTTTATGGTAATAAAGCTTGTCACAGAAAGGATTACGCATGTTTACATCAGACTTTTCCTTCCACCATTATTCAGAAAATTGAAAATTTACTTTTCTAATAAAAGTGTTTAATAAAATTCAAAAAATAGATTATGTTATTACCTTTAATCAATAAGATTAAACAGTTGTCTGTTAAGCATCAAAACAATAAGTTCAGTTATTATTTGCTTAATAATTTAAGACGAATTTTCCCAATGTTTATATTTCAAATGCAGTTGAAAGGCAAATTAAGCAATGGTGACAAATTTGATTCTGAGTACATTGAGAAAAGAGTGAATTATTATAATCGTCTATCGATCAATACTCCACTTCTTCCTTCTGCGATAAAACTTTCTCAGTTAAAACTTGGAAAGAAATTGAAGGTTTATT
>CANFFA010000179.1 GCA_947445425.1 Paludibacteraceae bacterium | reverse complement strand
ACATACGAAGTTCCATATTCATCCAAAGGAGAAAAATCATCTTTCCATTTTTCATTCCGCATATTTAAAATGCCCTGAGAAGTAAAAAGCATACCATTACGGCCATTTCTAGTGGGCATTACACAATCAAACATATCAACACCACGCTCAATGGCTTCCAAAATATTTTGCGGAGTACCCACTCCCATCAAATAACGCGGTTTATCCAAAGGTAAAATTTCATTTACCACCTCTATCATCTCATACATTTTCTCAGCAGGTTCGCCAACTGCTAATCCACCAATAGCATTACCTTCCCGATTTTGAGAAGCGATAAATTCAGCAGATTTTCTACGCAAATCAGGATAGACACAGCCTTGAACAATAGGAAAAAAGGTCTGCGAATAGCCATATTTCGGTTGGGTCTCATCAAAGCGCTTCAATCCTCTTTCTAACCAACGATGCGTCATCTCCATCGACTGTTTGGCATAATTATAATCTGCTGTACCGGGAGTACATTCATCAAAAGCCATTATGATATCAGCACCAATGGTCCGCTGTATATCTACTACATTTTCAGGGGTAAACAAATGCTTACTTCCATCAATGTGAGAGCGAAAAGTAGCACCTTCTTCTTTTAGTTTTCGATTCCCTGACAATGAAAAAACTTGAAAACCACCACTATCTGTAAGTATGGGTCCATCCCAACCATTGAATTTATGCAAACCACCCGCACGTTCCAAGATATCGATACCAGGTCGCAAGTACAGATGATAGGTATTACCTAGAATGATCTGCGCTTTTATATCCTCCTTTAACTCATGAGTATGTACTGCTTTTACGGAAGCTACCGTACCAACGGGCATAAAAATAGGCGTCTCAATAACGCCATGATCTGTAGTAATTTTGCCTGCACGGGCAAGTGAGTTGGAATCGGAATGCTGAATTTCAAAAGTCATTGTGAATTAATTACAAGTTACGATTGAAGCTTTATAATTTTTAGAGCTTGCCAAAATTGAACTAACAATCGTTGAAAAGGGATATTAAACTATCTTTTGTCAATTAACAGAACTGTCAATTTCTACTTAAGTAATGAGAAAGATATAATGTCCTATTTTAGAAAGAAATGGTACGCCGATTTACACGGATTGAAAACGGATTAAAAAAAATGCAAGCATTTTTGATTAGAGTGCATAATCAATTGACGTAGTCAATTATAGATCCGTTTTTTTATCCGCATTTACAGTGTAAATCCGCGTTCCATTTTTTTATTGACTAATCAAATAATACGACATTATTTATTTCTCATTACTTAACAGAACACTAGATATTGTTGATAAAGTTTTCCAGAATTCTCTGTCCAACTTCCCCTGATTTTTCTGGGTGAAACTGTACTGCATAAAAGTTATTTTTTTGCAAAGCAGAACTGTATTTCTGAGTGTAATCAGTAGTTGAAATGGTATCTCCACTACATTCTACATAATAACTGTGTACAAAATACATGTATGCATTTTCGGGAATACCTGCAAACAATTTTGATTTCAAATCAGTGATATTATTCCATCCAATTTGTGGGATTTTCAAACCATTCGATTCAGAAAACCGTACTACCTTTTCAGGGAAAATACCCATACAAAGAGTATCATTTTCTTCAGAATGAGTACACATCAATTGCATGCCTAAACAAATGCCTAAAACGGGTTGTGTCAATGAACAAATCAATTTATCAAGTCCTTTTTCTTTCAAATACTGCATAGCAGAAGAGGCCTCTCCAACCCCTGGAAATATTACCTTATCAGCGGAACGAATTTCATCAATATCGTCGGTAACTATTGCATTTACCCCTATTCGCTCTAAGGCAAAAAGTACAGACTTGATGTTTCCGGCATTGTATTTAATAATTACAACCTTCATAGAATTAATTTGTAATAAATTGATGCCAATCTTGGCTAAAATAAAATTCGATTAGATGATTCGATTTGTAGCGGTATCTGGAAAAACCACTGCTGGTTTAAAGTTTCTAGCCTCTTCCATCTCCATCATTCCAAAAGCCATGATGATAATTACATCTCCTGGCTGCACTTTACGAGCTGCTGCACCATTGAGACAAATAACACCTGTAGAACGTTCACCAGTAATAACATAGGTTTCAAAACGCTCCCCATTGTTATTATTAACAATACTAACCTTTTCATTGGCTAACAAATTAGCAGCATCCATTAAATCTTCATCAATGGTGATACTTCCTATGTAATTCAAATTGGCTTCCGTAACGGTTACCCTATGAATTTTTGATTTAACGACATGTACAAACATAATTTATCAATTAGGAATTAACAGTTAGCTGTTGACTGTATCTAATATTATCTATTAATCTAACTTCTCCGCAAAAAACAGCAATACAACCCACAGAGGGTTCATTCCATGTATCAATTGTTTGCAAACTACTTGAATTTACAATATCGTAATACTCAACTTCCAAACCTTCTACAGCATTAATTTCAGCAACTACCCAATGGATCAGTTCCTTAGGACTCATTTGCGATGCAAAGTTACGACTTTCAAACAACACTTTCGATATTTCAATCGCTTTTTTGTGCTGTTCTACTGTGAGTCTTTCATTTCTACTGCTGAGTGCCAATCCACTTTCTTCACGAACAATCTCACAATCAATAACTTCTACATCAAATTTCAGAATATCAACCATACGATGAATAATTGCCAATTGCTGAAAATCCTTCTCTCCAAAATAGGCTTTTGTCGGTTGAACCAATTGAAAAAGCTTACTCACAATTTGCACAACACCATTAAAATGTCCAGGTCGGAAACGACCCTCCATAACTTCATCAAGCCCACCAAAATCAAAACTAAAAGTGGAATTAAGCTCATCTGAGGTATAAATATCTAAAGCTTCTGGGGCAAAAATAAAATCGCAACCAACTGTAGATAAAAGTTGGGCGTCACGGTCTAAATTTCGTGGATATTTATCTAAATCCTTAACATTATTAAATTGAGTTGGATTGACAAAAATACTGACTACGGTAACTGAGTTTTCTAATACCGAACGCATAACCAAGGCCTTATGTCCTTGATGCAAAGCACCCATAGTGGGTACAAATCCTATAGACTGACCCTCTTGTTTTAAGCGATTCACTTCGGACAAAAGATCTTTGATGTGATGAATTATTTTCATGATTTTGCAAAAAAATACAAGTCAATATGAAGTAAAAAAGAGACTCAAAATTAATTTATAGAATAAAATAGCGTGCAAAAGTAATAAAACTTATTTGTATAAAAGGATTATTCCACAGCAGAAAAATGACTATAAAAAGAAACAGACACCTAAATCATTGCTAACTTTTTCTTGGTTAAACTTTTATAAATCGAGAATTAGGGCACGAAGATTTAGTCTGCTACAAAGTACCGTAAACAACTAATTTAAAACAACATAGACTACAATCTTCAAAAACACGACTTCCCTTGCCCAATCATTCCCCCAAAAGGCTTAGCGCTTGTAAATTAACAACTTGTTTATATCCAATTTTTTTTATATATCTTTGCAATCCGAAAGAAATTTATCAAAACGAGCAGTCGGGTCAAAATCTCATGAAAAAAGTTACCAAAGTTTTATATATTTCGCAAGAGATATTCCCTTATTTACCAGAGTCTGAATTAGCAAACATGGGTAGATATTTACCCCAAGCCGTGCAAGACCGAGGCCGTGAAACGCGTACTTTTATGCCTAAATTTGGGGCAGTTAACGAAAGACGCAATCAACTTCACGAGGTGATTCGCTTATCAGGAATGAACTTAATTATTGATGATACCGATCACCCGCTAATTATCAAGGTAGCTTCTATACAGGCCGCTCGCATGCAAGTTTATTTTATCGACAATGATGATTATTTCCACAGAAAGAACACCATTGCCGACGAAAAAGGAGAAGAATACGAGGACAATGATGAACGTACCATCTTCTTTGTAAGGGGTGTAATGGAAACCATCAAAAAATTAAGATGGACACCAGATGTAATACATTGCCAAGGTTGGATGACAGCATTAGCACCTTTATATATCAAAAAGGCTTATAATGAAGATCCATTTTTCAAAAACTCAAAGGTGGTCTATTCACTTTTTGATGATGCATTTTCAAAACCCTTCAGAAACTTATTTGCTGAAAGATTGATGCTAGAAGGCATTGAAAATAAGGATGTTGAGCAAGTGAAGGACCAAACGATCGATTATGCAGCTTTATCAAAATTAGCCATTGATTATTCTGATGGAGTGATTCAATCCAGCGAGGTGGTAAACCAAGAGCTTTTGGATTATGTAACTCAAAAAGATATGAAATTTTTGCCTTTTCAATCAAAAGATGATTATGCAGATGCATTTATTGAATTTTATGATAGTTTGATAGACTAAATTTCCAATCTATTAAAAATCAAATTCAACGACAATAATAATACAAAAAAAATAACGGCTACCTACAGTAATCGTTATTTTTTTAGAATCCAATCAACAGGCAGACAGAAATTCTGCAAAAAAAACACGGATTCCACAAGCATTCGGAAACCCATAACAAACATTTACAGATGAGATTCAGCTCAAGCTTAGTACTATCTATATCAATCTTGATAAGCATTTTGATTTCTTCGTGCACCGATAATCTTGCAGATATTGGAGCCAACATTCAGCCGAGTAATGATGATATTACAATTGGGACGGATACATTCCATGTATCTACGGAAAATATGTACATGGATTCCATCCTATCAAGTTCAAATTACTTTTTGCTAGGAAACTATACAGACAAAAAGTTCGGCTCAACCAAAGCTGAAATCCTTGCGCAATTAAGGGATCCAGAGGAACAATTTGCGCCCAACACTGAAGTTGATTCTGCTAAAATCATCTTAACGTATAGTATTCAAGGTGACACTTTATCTCCAATTCAAATCAATGTTTATGAAATGAAAAAAAGCACTTTCAGCTTCACAGGCGACTATTACTCTAATGCAAAGCCTACTACATATTGTGACAATTCAGTTTTATTGGGTCAAAAAACGATTAAAATAAAAAACAATACACTTAGTAAAGGAACTGATACTACCCATATAAAATTGTCAAAGGCCTACACCAATCATTTTTTTGACTTAAAGAAATACTATGGCAGTCACGATGAATTTTTATATAATTTCAAAGGACTTTATCTGACAACAAATTTCGGATCTTCTACTATGCTTTATTTACACAAAGCATCAGGAATAGAAGGCATTTCAAATGAAATACTGATTAGACTTTACACCCATTACACCTACAACAATGGAAAAGATATTGTGAAAATTCACAGGGATTTCCCTGCAAACAGTGAAGTTAGACAAGTCAACAGCATTACACATCCTGATGGAAATATACTGAACACAATACCAAAAGACAGTAATTATATTTCATCACCTTCTAATTTGTACACCAAGATCAACATACCACTAAGTAGGATCAAAAAAAGTATGGATAGCGCACTAGGGAATAAAAAGAGAATTATCAATAGAGCCTTATTAAAAGTAGAAGTTACGAACCCAAATTATGATCTTTTTCATCAACCTTTAACAGCTAAGTTACTCTTAATTAAAAAAGATTCATTGAATTATTTTTTCATCAACAAAAAACCACTATCAAATACATATGCATTGGTGAGTGCAAATACAAACGCAAAAAATGCAAGTACGAATGCTATTGAATACTTT
>CANFFA010000178.1 GCA_947445425.1 Paludibacteraceae bacterium | reverse complement strand
TTCGGGCTGAGATCATACCCTTTGAACCTGCACGGGTAATGCCGAGAAGGGAATAAGCAACAATCATCACTATCTTTTATTTTTGTGCCTCAAATTAATTAATAACTTAATTTAATTTGAAATGAGATTTTATTTTATTGGAGCATTTCTGCTCTGCTCTCTCGCTGCGACTTTTTCGCAACAAAAGTCATCAATTATTACCAGTAGCGCTTACACAAAGAGTGATACTATTTCCAAATCCAAGACTAAGTCCTACTCTCTTTCCGAAGTTTCAGTATCCTCCTTGCGGGCAGGAGATAAATCACCCATCGCCTATACTAATATTGATAAGGAAACCTTGAGTAAATCAAATTTTGGACAAGATATTCCTTACCTTCTTTCTACAACCCCTTCCTTGGTTACTACATCCGATGCTGGAGCAGGTGTTGGATATACTGGTTTTCGTATTCGTGGTACGGATGCTTCCCGTATCAACGTGACCATCAATGGTATTCCATACAATGATGCTGATGAACAAGGTGCCTATTGGGTAGATCTTCCTGATTTTGCTTCATCAGTTCAAAGTATTCAGGTTCAACGTGGTGTTGGTTCTTCTACCAATGGTGCGGGTGCTTTTGGTGCTAACATCAATATTCAAACGGATAATTACTCAGAGAAGCCTGCTGGAGAATTTAGTGTTACCAAAGGATCATTTAATACACAGAAGTTTACCATGAAGGCCAGTACAGGTTTAATAAACAAGCATTGGGCAATAGATACTAGGCTCTCTTCTATCAGCTCTGATGGATATATCGATCGTGCGGCTACAGACTTAAAGTCTTATTATGTTCAGGCTGGTTATTATGTCGATAAAACATCGATTAAATTTGTGACTTTTGGAGGAAAAGAGAAAACCTATCAGGCTTGGTATGGTGTTGATTCATATGTTCTACCGAATTTGGAATATCCTAGAACTCACAATCCTGCAGGATATACGGGAGATAGCGTTGCCCCGTACTATAAAAATCAGACTGATAATTATGTACAAACTCATTATCAATTACTAGGAAGTCATGTTTTTTCAAACGAATTAAGTATGAATTTAGGCTTGCATTATACAAGAGGTGATGGGTACTATGAAGAGTATAATATGGGCAGTACATTAAGTCAATTCGCTTTGCCTAATTTATTAGTTGGTGGTGTTTTAGAACCAACTAGTGATTTGGTTACTCAGAAGAAAATGGGTAATGATTTTGCGGGTGGGGTCTTTGCTTTGAATTACAAAAATTCAAATTTTAATGCTCAGTTGGGTGGAGCTGTAAATCAGTATTTAGGTGATCAATTTGGGAATGTTATTTGGGCTAAGAATGACTCTGCTAGATTGTTGCCAATAACTGAATATTACCGAAATAAAGTTGATAAAAAAGATGCAAATGTTTATATAAAAGCTAGTTGTGATTTGAGTTCGAAGTTGAGTCTGTCTGGAGATCTTCAGTATAGAAATGTTCAGTACAGTCTCCATGGACCTCATTTTGCTTGGGATGAAGGCAATAATGGAAGGCAAATCTTAAATGTTGAGAAGAAGTTTAATTTTTTCAATCCCAAGGCAGGATTATATTATCGCCCAGACCTTGAAAATGATTTGTATGCCTCTTTTGCTATTGCAAACAGGGAGCCAACACGTTCTAATTTTACTTCAAGTACTTTGCCAGCGCCAGAGACCTTGCATGATTATGAAGCCGGATATAAATATCACAATAACTTGATTGCAATTGGTTTGAATTTGTACTTTATGAATTATCGTGATCAACTTATCTTGACCGGAAAGTTGAATGAGATAGGGGAGGGAATAGCTGTTAATATCCCTAAAAGTTACCGTTCTGGTGTTGAGTTGATGGCAAGTGTAAAACCTACTACATGGATGAAGTGGGATGGAACTGCCACCTTAAGCAATAATAGGATTTTAGATTTTGTGGAAACTGTAAACGTAGTGGATGAATACTGGGCTCCAACTGGCGAAAGTGTTAGCAATTTATATCACAATACTCCAATTGCCTACACGCCGCAGGTATTAGCAAATAGTTTGTTTACTTTTTTAGTTGAAGGTGTAGAACTTGGGTTGCAGTCTGTTTATGTTGGGAGTCAATTTTTGGATAATACTGGCAGTAAAGATCGTATGCTAGAAGCATATTTTGTTAACAACCTACGATGCTCTTATTCTTTACTTGTTCCAAAAATGTGTAGTCTAAATTTTGCGATATTGGTGAATAATGTTTTTGATCAAAAGTACATTAGCAATGCTTGGAGTTATCCAACTATTGCTCAAGATAACGCTAATCCAGTATATAACTCATCTTCTACTGTAAATAATTATTTTGGTTGTTATCCACAAGCAGGCCGTAACTTCTTAGCAATGGTGACTGTTAAATTTTAATTCTTCTAATGTGCGATTGGGGTCGCATTGTAAGAATGAAAAAAGACCAATTAGAACGAAAGTTCTAATTGGTCTTTTTGTTGTGGAGATTACCGGACTCGAACCGGTCACCTCGACACTGCCAGTGTCGCGCTCTAGCCAGATGAGCTAAACCCCCAATTGCTTTTTATTGCCCTGCAAAGATAAGGAAGTTTTGCAAATTATGCCTACTTTTGTACTAGTTATTTCTATAAATCAATTTTTATGCTCATTTTTAATACTACCTATTTAGTTTCTGATAAAGTGTATGGCCCTTGGATGAAATGGATTCAAGAACAACACATTCCATTCATGCTCGAGTCGCAATTGTTTTCACTTCCACAAGTGGCAAAAGTGTTGACAAATGAGGAGCAAGAAGGTACTTCTTTCTCAGTGCAATTTCATATACAAGACATGGAAACTTTGAAATCATGGAATATAAAATATGGAGAGATTTTCAAAGCTGATTTTACGAAACAATTTGCAACTGAAGCACTCTTTTTTACTACCGTACTGGAACTTGTATAGGAGCACTGATTGCTTTTCCTTCCTATTTGATTGGCTGAAACTTCCTTTTTTGTAAATGTAAAATATAAATGATCAAAGAACAAATCATATTGGGGATTGATCCCGGAACCACTATTATGGGTTATGGCTTAATTAAAGTGGTTGGAAATAAGCCGGAACTGATTGCCATGGGAGTCCTTGATTTGAAAAAATACAGTGATCACTATTTAAAATTACAAAGAATTTTCGCAAGAACTCTCTCCTTAATTGATGAATTCCATCCCGATTGTTTGGCCATTGAAGCGCCTTTCTTTGGTAAAAATGTGCAGTCTATGCTCAAACTTGGTCGTGCACAAGGGGTTGCCATGTCTGCGGCATTGTACCGTGATATTCCCATTACAGAATATGCACCATTGAAAATTAAGATGGCTATAACTGGTAGCGGCGCTTCATCCAAAGAGCAGGTGGCAGATATGCTACGACGCATGTTAAAGATTCCCGTAGAAAATATGCTGCCACAAATGGATGCTACAGATGGTTTAGCGGCAGCCTATTGTCATTTTTTACAAGCAGGAAGGCCTGTTGCTGAGAAGGCTTATTCGGGTTGGAAGGATTTTGTAGCTAAAAATGAAGATAAAGTGAAGAAGGTGAATAAGCCCAAAGGTGCTATTGACTAAGAATTTGTAAGTAAATAAAGTTCCCAAATGATATTTTTATCTGCGGTATCTGCGAATTCTGGGGACATATTTTCCCGCAGATTTCGCAGATACTGCTGATGCTGTTCGCAAAGCGAACTGGAATCAGCGAAAATCAAATTTCAATGATCTTTGGAATTAGATTGAGAATTTTGTTTCTGATTGTACCCATAGATTTTTTTATAAGTTTGATATTCCCCCTCCCCAAAAAAAAACAATTATCTAATTTCATCTGCCAAAGCATTGCTGCAATGAAGGTCTTAAGATAATTGATTTCTGTCAGCAATTCTGCCTTTTTGGCAGCCTATGTTTGCAATTTGCAACAATAATTTAGTCATTTACTGTCAAAACGTTGAGGCCAACCATAATTTGTTGGCTGGCATATCATTTGTAAAGTTGAGAACAAATAAGAAATATATTTCACGAAGAAATTAATCAAAACAAAAAATACAAACTAAATTAAATTATGGGCAAAATTATTGGAATTGACTTGGGTACAACAAATTCTTGTGTATCTGTAATGGAAGGAAACGAACCTATCGTTATTACAAACAGCGAAGGTAAACGTACAACTCCTTCGGTAGTTGGATTTATTGAAGGTGGCGAACGTAAAGTAGGTGATCCTGCAAAACGTCAAGCGATTACAAATCCTACAAAAACTGTTTTCTCTATCAAACGTTTCATGGGCGAAACCTACGACCGTTTAACAAAAGAAATTGGTCGCGTACCTTTTAAAGTTGCCAAAGGTGACAACAACACTGCACGCGTTGACATTGACGGTCGCATGTACTCTGCTCAAGAGATTTCAGCTATCATTCTTCAAAAAATGAAAAAAACTGCTGAAGAGTATCTTGGACAAGAAGTAACAGATGCAGTAATTACTGTACCTGCTTATTTTAACGATGCACAACGTCAAGCAACAAAAGAAGCTGGAGAAATCGCAGGTTTAAATGTTCGTCGTATTGTTAACGAGCCTACTGCTGCTGCATTGGCTTATGGTTTGGACAAAACCAACAAAGATATGAAAATCGTTGTGTTTGACTGTGGTGGTGGTACTCATGACGTTTCTGTGTTGGAATTGGGTGATGGTGTATTCGAAGTAAAATCTACAGATGGTGATACTCACCTTGGTGGTGATGATTTTGACCACCGTATCATTGATTGGTTGGTACAAGAATTCAAAAATGACAACAGCAACATCGACTTGAGCAAAGATCCTATGGCTTTGCAACGTTTGAAAGAAGCTGCTGAAAAAGCAAAAATTGAATTATCAAATACAACTTCTTCTGAAATCAACTTGCCTTATATCATGCCGGTAGATGGTGTGCCTCGTCACTTGGTTCGTACCTTGACTCGTGCTAAATTTGAGCAATTGATTGATGATTTGATCCAAAGAACAATTGAACCATGTCGTACTGCTTTGAAAAATGCAGGTTTGACCATTGGTGATATCGATGAAATTATCTTGGTAGGTGGTTCTACTCGTATTCCTGCTATTCAAACTGCAGTTGAGAAATTCTTTGGTAAAGCTGCTTCTAAAGGTGTAAATCCTGATGAAGTTGTTGCGGTAGGTGCTGCTATTCAAGGTGGTGTGTTGACTGGTGAGGTAACTGATGTATTGCTTTTGGACGTTACCCCACTTTCATTGGGTATTGAAACAATGGGAAGTGTAATGACCAAATTAATTGAGGCCAACACTACTATTCCAACTAAAAAATCTGAAACATTTACAACTGCTGCTGACAACCAACCTTCTGTAGAAATTCACATTCTACAAGGTGAACGTCCAATGGCGAATCAAAATAAATCAATTGGTCGTTTCCACTTGGATGGCATCATGCCTTCTCGTCGTGGTGAACCACAAATTGAAGTTACTTTTGATATTGATGCCAATGGTATCTTGCATGTTGGAGCAAAAGACAAAGCAACTGGTAAGGAACAAAAAATCCGTATCGAAGCTAGTTCTGGTTTGACTGACGAGGAGATCAAACGTATGAAAGACGAAGCTGCTGCAAATGCAGATTCTGATGCAAAAGAAAAAGAACGCGTTGAAAAATTGAATCATGCTGATTCTTTAATTTTCCAAACTGAAAAACAATTGAGCGAATT
>CANFFA010000177.1 GCA_947445425.1 Paludibacteraceae bacterium | reverse complement strand
TTTAAATAAGTTTTCTTGAATCATTTTCTGTTGATATTAAATTTCGTAATTCATTTTATCCTTATGAATGATGTTTGTGTTCCGCACATTTACAATCATTGTTATTTCCCCATTCATTGGTTCCGTCAGTAAAATGTTCATTTTTCCAAATCGGGACCTCCTCTTTTACGCGGTCAATTATATATCTATTGGCCTGGTAAGCTTCCGCCCGATGGACAGAACAGGTAATGACAATGATGGCACAATCGCTAATTTCCAAACGACCCAATCTGTGCAAGCAATACGCATTGTTCAAATTCCATTTCGCTTTGGCTTCAGCCACAATTTCGGTTATTTTTTTCTGGGCCATGGGTTCGTAAGCCTCATATTCCAAAAAGTCTACTTCTTTTCCTTTATTATTGATGCGTACTTCTCCACTAAAAATCACCATTCCACCGGTTAATGGACTACGCAATTCGGCCATCGCTGTTGTTAAATCAATTGCTTGATAAGTAAGGCATTGTATCTCTTCCATTATATTTTGTATTATCAACCACCACTAAAAGGGGGCAGGATGATTAGTTCGCAATTTGTATCAATAATAAAATCCCTTGACACAATTGTTGATTCAATTGCCAACTGAGATATATCTATTATAGATTTAGCTGAAGCATTCATTGCCAACAGAGTGTCTATCACATCACTAGCGATCACCCCTTTATTAACATGCAGATAAATGGCTTCTGAAAAATACTTTTTTAGTTCCCCGAAAAATTGAATTTTAATTTCTATTTGGTCCATTTTTTATCCTCCAATTGATTGCATTGTTCTAAGATTACCTTTAAAATTAAGTTGTTGCTTGTGCGTTAAAGCTTCAGTCAAAGCTTCTGAAAGTAAATAGGCACTTGTATCAGGTTTTAAAGTAATTGCCTTTAAACTACTCAAACAACCATAAATATTACCATAACTATCTAATCTCAAACGATCACAATCACTGCAAAAAGGAGTAGAATCATTGGCAATAATACCAAAGGCTTTCTGATGATTGATACTCCAATAATGCGCAGTGGCATTCTTTTCTTTTGGCAAAGCATCAAATGCGTAATTATTTGATATTAAATCCAATATACTACTTTCTGAAAAGAAAAGTGATTTATAGGATTGATGCAAAGGACCCATGGGCATTAATTCTAAAAAGCGGATCAGTATCCCTTTATTCATTGCAAATTCCAATAAAGGTAGTATTTGAGCATCATTTACACCCTTCAAAACCACCGTATTCAATTTCAGTTCAAGTCCAATCTCTAAGGCCTTATCGATAGACATCAACACATTTTCAAGGCCTTTATTACGACTCATTTTTTTAAAAGTCTCTACTTCTAAAGCATCAATAGAAATATTAACCGAACTTAAGCCAGCAGCTTTCAAAGCACTTGCTTGACTATAAAACTGATGCCCATTGGTGGTCATGGCTATTTTGGGAATTCCTAAATTTTTAAGTTCTGACACAACGCTCAACACATCAGGATAAAGCATCGGTTCACCACCAGTCAATCGAACGGTATCCAATTGAAGTTCAGCATGTAAATTGGATATCATTTTTATCAATCCAGCTACAGGAAGAAGACTTTGCTTTGCCGGAATTGGAGTTCCAAGCAAGGAAGCTGCTGTAGTACTTTTGGCCGATGAATCGGCACAATACAAACAAGCGTAATTGCATTCGTGGGTTAAACTCACGCGCAATTTTTTAAAGGTTCTACCGTAGGGATCTTCCATCATCATACGAGTGAATTTTTTAATAACTCTTCTAGAAACACAGCACTAAAATCTGATTTAGGAGCATCACACAATGGGCATTTAAAGTTATCTGGAATTTTCTCAAATCTGGTTCCTGCTGGAATACTGTAAATGGTCAAGCCTTTTGACTCATTGTAAATGGTTTGACAATTATCACACTGATAAACAGTTGTTTGTATTTTCTTTGGTAACTCAATTTTAGAGAGCTTATCATCCTTTGAATGTAAGTACTGGCTATAAAATTTTAAGCTTAGACTTTTCAATACTTCTGCTACCTGATAGCCTGGGACATTGTCATTGAAAATAATATATTGGCCTAAATTAGGATTAAAATCCTTGGCATAAGAGATTTTGAAGTTGCTAAAAAGATTAAACTTATTGAAAATATTGATGCCTGAGTTTTTCTCTATTTGAATGCTATAGAATGGGAAAGCATTTTTCTCTTTCACCCCAAAAGTTAAACCGTATACACAAACATCTACTTTATCAAAACGTTTTACAATATTACGTTTCAGACCCAATGCCAATTTATTATTAAAAGGTAAATGCCAATTCATATCAAAAGAAGAGTGTCGCATATTGATACCGAACTTTCCGAGCAACATATCCCAAAGTACTAGGTCTTTTGGCAGAATTTCTTTTACCAAAAAAGACTTCCAAGGTGTAATGCAAATTTTAGAAATACCTGTCTTAGAGCACAAAGAACATAATTCTTCTAAAAAATCAATTTCATAGGCATTGTTCCGCCAATAAAAGCCAGCCCAATAATTTTGAGAACTGCTCATCCTTCCAAAGCCCTCATAATCTTGACTATATTTGAAATCTAATTCAGGAACTATTTCTATCTTTCTACTATTATAACTCACTCTTTTTTGAAAAAAGAGGAACCAATCAGAGACATTTCCTTTTTGCATTTCAGCCCAAGATTGTTCAAAAGCCTGGCTTACAACACCAATATCATCACTAAGCACCATTACCGGCCAACGTACAGGTAGGTCTTTGTTGGTACGACGAATGTACAAGTACCAATAGTGCTGGATGGGTGAGGCAATGAAATTAAGTTGCCCAAACATCAGAGGAACAAGACTTTGTGCTGGATCAGCAATATTGACACACAGAGTAGGCTGATACTTGAAATTCTCCAATACATATAAATAATTTCCCGACGAAAGCCAGGAGGTAGCATTCATAATATCAGCTGACACATAAGAGGATACGATATTTTGTGCCCTAATCTCTTTGTTACCATAGATAATATAATCGCACTTCATCTTTATAAATTCAGCCTCAACTTCTGGCATCTTCCCAGTTTTCACTTCAAAAAGCAAATCCTGACGCGATCCAAAATGGACCTTGGAACTACCTGCTAATTTCACAATCTCCAAAATTCGAGAAAGATGAGCTGGCGTAAGAATTCCTCCCTTTGCCAATACCCTGATGGTTTGATTCTTTTTCCACATCATACAGCTATGCTTTCTTTTTGAGATTGTAAAAAGGTTTCAATTTCAGGCTTACATTTCCCACAACCTGTAGCAGCATTGGTAAGTTCACACAATTCATCATATCCAATTGACCTATTTTTTTCTATCTCTATCAATAAATTTCCTTCACCAACTTTTCTACATTTGCAAACCAACTTTCCAATGACTGGTGATGCCGGCTTGGGTTTGTTGGCCATATTATATTTTAAACGAGCAACGAGTATGGCTTTCACTTCAGGTCTACAACTTCCACAGCCTGTTCCAGCGCCAGTTGCTAAACATAGCTTCTCGAAATTAACCGTCTTGTTATCAATCTCTTCCCATAAATTACCATCACCAACATTGTTACAAGAACAAACCAAACGACCAATCACCGGTTTTACGGCTTTGCCATTGCGCAACAACTGTTTACGCTTTTCTGACAATTCAGTTTTTTGCTTGATCAGGTCTTTAAATTCTGGAAATTCAATTTTATCACCCAATAAAATGGCACCTACCATCACATTGTTGTGAATGATGCATTTTTTATAATACCTTGACGCTCTGTCTACAAATATAATCTCCTCGTAAGATTTATCATTTTTAGGTGATTCGGAAATACCAATGGTACACAACTCAAGTCCTGGGTATTTGAGAATATTTAGATTGGTAGAACCTAAGAAATTGGCCGAAACATCCCCGCATAAATGACGAGCCGCCACTACAGCTTGTTCTTCGGCCACGATGCTGATACCATACAAAGTATCATTGTGTTCGGCAATTTCACCAATAGCAAAAATTGAAGGATCATTGGTTTGAAGTACATCATTCACCACCACACCCCTTTGCAAAACGATACCTGTATTTCTTGCCAACTCAGTATTTGGACTGATGCCAATGGCTACAATAACTGATTTACAATCGATTTTATGACCACTTTTTAGGATAACAGTTAATGATTGGTCATTGTTCTGAAGGATGGTTTCAACCTCATCATTTTGGTAGAGATTGACACCACTTTCTACCATAATATCTTGTAGGATTTCAGCGGATATTTTATCAAGTTGCCTGTTCATCAACCTACCCACCCGATTGATCATGTGAATGCTAATGTCTTTTTCGTTCAAAGCCCCGGCCATTTCTATGCCCAACAAACCAGCACCGACCAATACCACACTGTCTCCTGGCTGAATGTAATCAACAATTCTTTCCGCATCCCGTTTACTTCTTACAGAAAACAGACCTGGGATATTCATATCAATGGAAGAAGAAATAGTTGCTTTACTACCAGTTGCTAAGACTAATTTATCATACTGATGCTCAACACCATGTGCATCCGTCACTATTTTGCGTAGACTGTCAATTTTATGAATCCTATTTTTAGTGTGTAGTATTAGGCTCAATTTTTCTAACTCTTCCTGACTAATTTTTTGCAAATCCTTCCAAGTTTTGGACCCAAACATAAAATCAGGCAGCAAAATTCTATTGTAAAATGGATCTGACTCATCAGAAAAAACATGAATTTCATCTTCCGATTTAAATTCCCGCAGCGTACTTACAAATTTAAAAGCAGCATCTCCTGCCCCAATGACGACAATCTTTTCAGCTGGTTTACGATAGCGTTGAATGCTAACTTTTGTAAACTTAAAATCTGGTTCTTTCGACTGCGCATCAATTCGGGAAGAAGTCAAGTTATTGGCCCTAAGCAAATCAGAACCCGCTATTTTCCCCCAGTGCATCGGAACAAAGATGGTTCCCTGTTTAATTTCATCTGTTATTTTAGCCTTAATCCTTGCGTTTCCATGAGGCGTAGTCAATTCTACAATTTCATTGGGCTCAATGGCGTAAGTCAATGCATCTTCAGGATGAATCTCGACAAAAGAATCGGAAATGTGTTGTCTCAAACGGCTCACTTTAGCCGTTTTTGTCATCGTGTGCCATTGATCACGAATACGCCCTGTTGTTAAAATCAAGGGGAAATCGTCTGTAGGAGCATCGGATAAATTTTCTGGTGCTGGTGCATTGATTTTGGCACGGCCGTCGGGCGTATAAAACTGATTATCAGTAAATAAACGTTCAGTACCTTGTTTAGCACCAGTAGGATAAGGCCATTGAGTTGTCCCTCCAGAAATAAGTCTTTCATGCGATAGTCCGCTGATGTCGATTTTAGTTCCCTTGGTCAATCTGGCATGTTCTGCAAAAATATCCGCTACGGAGTTAAAGTCAAAACCTTTGTATCCCATGTTTTTAGCAAAATGACAAAGAATTTCAATGTCACTCTTCGCCTCACCCGGTGCTTCTTTTATTTTACTTAAATGACTGATTCTACGATCAGAATTGGTCATCGTACCTTCTTTTTCAGCCCATCCAGCAGCAGGTAACACCACATCTGCATATTCGCAAGAAATGCTATTGGTAGAAATATCTTGCACCACCACAAAGCGTGCTTTTTTCATAGCTTCCTCAACCAAACGAGCATTGGGCAAACTCACCAAAGGATTGGTACAGATGATC
>CANFFA010000176.1 GCA_947445425.1 Paludibacteraceae bacterium | reverse complement strand
TAATGCACTATCATATTGTCTTTGTAATTCCCTAAGACTCCAATTGTTTTTTGCGCATTCTATTTCGTAGAATTTTCGTTCAGAGACATCTTCGATGCGCATGAGTTTTAAATAGTGTGACCAACTTAGTCTAAAGTCATTTACAGGTTGAATATTGTTTCTGTCAGATTTAGCAGACACTGTCTGCTGTTTTCCGTAAATACTATAAAAGTTCTTCATTTGCTGTAAGTTAGTGACTGAAAATCCCAATCCGAATTCTTTTGTCAGTTTACTTGATAATTCGATTATGATTTGTTTTCCGTATTCAGCACGTTCACTACCATTTTGCTCCTCTATCACAATCAATCTTCCAATCTCAAAATAGGTTTCAACCATAGTTGAGTTTACGGTTTTGACAACTTTGTTTCTAGCAAATTTTAAAATTTCCGAGATTCTTGAATAAAAATCGTTGTTGTATTTGTTTATTTTGGACATAATATCTTTTTGTTTTTCGCAAAGATAATTCATTTTTTAGACAATGTTGTTTTCATTTCTTCGCTGCCCCCTAACGACTGAGCCTATGGGCATTGGCGGTATGCGGGCGTATCACTATCGCATAACGAAAAAGTAGAAGCGGGCTGAAAGCCCGCAAATTGCACTTCGGCCAGCCAATGACCATAGGCGTGTGTTGAACTAAACCTTCGGTAATCACCATTCTACCAATTATTTAGCTGGTATGTGTCAGCAGTTTTCTGATTTAGCATTCAAAATTAAGATATTTTTCAGACATTCACATTACAAATCATTTAAAATGTGAATTTATGCAAGCAAAATCATTAAAAAAAGGCTATGTCTCGCTCGTGGAGCAAGCCTGTGCGGGTGTTCCAGGATTTAGGGAGAGTTACCAACAGTTTCATCAAAAGGCAGTCATTGAGCAGAATAGCTCCAGCTTTGTGGAGAATTATGGTCGCAATGCAGCTACGCTGGCACTTCACTTTGGAGTCAGTCCAGAGCACTTGTCAGCCGAAGAAATCAATTCCTACCTCTATCGACTGGCAACCAACGAAAGCCATGGCGAGAGTTATTTTAAGTTTACCGTTTACGGCATGCGCTACTGGTTTCGTCTTTTTGATATGGACTACAAAGCTTTGCGTATGCCTGCTATCAAGGAAAAAGATACATTACCGGTGGTATTGAGCAAGCAGGAGTGCAAAGAATTGTTTCACGCTCCGCGAATGTTCAAACACCAAATCATGCTCACGCTGGCCTACAGCGGGGGATTTCGATTGAATGAGCTTCGGCATTTGAAAATTGCTGATGTAGACTTCGACCGAATGATGATTCACATCAAGCAGGGAAAAGGAAATAAAGACAGATATGTGGTCTTGTCAAAAATCATGAAGCAGGCTTTGCAAAAGTATTATGCCCAGTACCAACCGCAAGTGTATGTATTTAATGGCGAAAAAGTAGGAGAACTGGTTGGTGAACGTACCATACAAAATGCACTGAAAGAAGCGGCTTTGAAAACCAGTATTCAAAAAACAGTCAGCATGCACACCCTGCGACATTCCTATGCAACACATTTGCTAGAAGATGGAGTGGATCTGATTACCATTAAAAACCTGCTTGGTCATGGCGACATTCGAACCACCATGATCTATCTTCATGTGGCAGAATTCCCCACGGGCAGAAAGGTCCATTCTCCATTGGATTCTTTGTACGACAGGTTATGAGCCGACCGAGTCATGATTTGTCGGAAATCATCACACTTTATGGTGCTGATTTTGAGCAAAAACATTCTCCCACAGAGCAGCAACGCAAAGTTTTATCGCAACTTAGCCAATGCAGATCAGCCGTTTTGGGCGGACATCTGGATGCCTGCGATAGCTGTGGTACGATGAGAATTTCGTATAATTCATGTCGCAACCGCCATTGTCCCAAATGCCAAGCCACCAACCGAGAGCGCTGGATAGAAGCCCGGGAAGATGATTTGCTGAATGTCAGTTATTTCCATGTTGTTTTTACGCTTCCCGAAGAATTGAATCCGTTGTTTCTATTTCGAAGCAAAACAATGTACAACATTTTGTTTGAAGCGGTAAAACTAACACTCGAAAGCTTTGCCTATGATCCAAAACACCTTGGCGCACAAAGTGGACACATTGCAGTACTGCATACTTGGGGACAAAACCTGAGTTTTCATCCACACCTGCACTGCATTGTTCCCGCAGGAGGTGCCACGCTGCAGGGAAAATGGAAAGCATTGGTAAAAACTGCAAAGGACAAACAGGCCACTTATCTCTATCCGGTAAAAGCCTTGAGTAAGGTTTATAGTGGCATTTTTATGCGATTGCTAAAATCCTCTTTGGAAATTGAAGCTGAACATCAACCCGATAAGGCATTGCTCAAAAAGCTCTACAACCACAAATGGGTGGTTTATGCCAAGCAGCCATTTTACGGACCAAAACAGGTGATAGAATACTTGGGAAGATACACCCACAAAGTGGCCATTTCCAATCATCGGATCAAATCTATTGACAAAGCACAAGTCACTTTTTCGTGGAAAGACTACCGACAAGGTGATGTACAAAAAGAGATGACACTCCAAGCCACTGAGTTTTTGCGTCGTTTTTGTCAACACATTTTGCCCTATCAGTTTGTAAAAATAAGGCATTACGGAATTCTATCCAGTAGAAACAAAGTCAAATTGCGCGACATTCAATTCTCTATGGGAATAGTGGTGGAAAAGAAGTCCAAACCATCATGGCAGGAAGTATGCAAGCAAAAGCTAAACTTCGACCCCGAGCTGTGCCCGCACTGCAAAGAAGGACATTTCCACACCGTGAGCAGTTGGAGCGCCAGAGCGCCACCAACGCTAAGTGCCGACTATCGAGCAGCAGTTCTTGCAGCGACTAAAAATTTAAGTGCTTAATAATCAGTCATCGGATTCCGTTCTAGAAGTCCGACAGCCACTCTATTGCCTAAACTGAACCAAAATGCTAAAAACTGACATATCATAGTACAAAAACCTGAACTTTTTAGCTCTAAAAACCATCCAAGCATAGGATATTTAAGTGAATAAATCAGGTTTTAAGGAAAACACTACTTCCAAAGCAACCCAAATTCAGTCCAAAACAGATTCAATCACCATAAAGCACCTAATGAGCAGCAGTCTCTCGTACCGAAGGCTCTGTTCAACAAGGACTTAAATCGCAACACCCCGTCAAGAGATACTCTGGACGGGGTGTTTTTTGTTCGGGGTGAGGCGTTTAAGTCCTATGATGTTATGCGTTCGGTATTTTTTGTTTGTTTTCTTTCGTTGTTTTCAACTCCAGTCTCTTGTTAGTCAATGCTTTATAATGTTGTGTGATGAAAGCTTTAAAGTGTTCGTTTAGTTTTCAACGCAAAGCGTTTTCTTTTCTGTTTTTCTTTCTTTTTCGTTGTTTTGTTGTGAGGCTGATTTTTTAATATGCAAAGCGGAGCTTTGCTTTTAGCACGACATAGGCTGGAGTCGTATGCCGAACTAGTTATTCATTTTTATTACTCTAGGATTATCTGGGTTAAGGTCGAGGCTGATTTTTTTTAGGTGTCAATAGAAGATTAGTTCTTGTTTTTGAATCAAATACCAGATGTTTATTGTCATTAAGAGATAAGTTTTTTATGTTTTTCAGCCAACTAAGAAATTCGTATTGATTACATATATTTTCGTCTAAAGAGAATTCTTTGAAAAAATCAATAGTTGTATTATATTGCCAAAAATCTTCCACTTCATTTTTACAATTATTTACTTCTAATATAAATTCGAAAACATCTTTTCTAAAATGTGAGTACAATTGTTCAATGTGTTCTAATTGAATGTAGTTCGAAATAATTTCATTTCTCATTTCTTCGGTTTTCAATCTACAATGCAACTCCATTTCATTTTGATGTTCCTTGATATAGTTACTTATTATTAAATGGTAATCCTTATAATCCGAATAATATTCGCTGCAACCATCGATTATAAAACATTGATATGTAGAATATAAAGATTGCAAATACATATCTAAAGGGTATTTGAAACTTGAACGATAGCAAATTTCATAATGATGATCTGTGTAATCTCGACCTCCATAAGTATGTGTATATTGACTATCTGAGTATATTACTTCTAAATTGTCTTCAAGTATTTTTGAAATATTTATTGCCATTACATAGTTTGTAATAAATGATTTCAATAAAAAATCACCATTGGTAATGTCATTATTCAAATAGTACAATATCAATTTTCTTTTAGAAGTGTCGTCAATACTGACAATAAATCGATACTTTTCTGAGTAGTGGGTTATGTCAAATCGATTTAAAATGTGTTTAACAACCATATTTATATCATTTGCAACCAATAAATTATTTATCCGTTTTTTATCAAATGTATAAAGCTGCTCATTTGAACTTTTTTGTACGCAAATTACAGTTACTAGCAGATTTGAAGTATCGGAAATTTGTTGATAAAAGGTTATAATATCGCCTTTAAATAAATCTAAATTATTTTCACTGTTAAGTTTGAAAAATTGAAAACATAAATTGTATTTACGATAAAGCTTTGCAAAACCACATTTAGTTAGGTAATTATATTCAATAATAAATCCAGTTTCTATCATATTATTTCATATTGTATTTTAATTAAATTTAATTGTTATTGGCTTAATTTATTTCTATAATATAAGTGAACTTTTTAAGTGTTTTCACTTGCTCTGACATTGACTTTCCTGCGACACTACTTTTTGTTTGAAGTACTAGAGGTGTTGGCATTAAATCAATTAAATTCATAAGATAGGATGATTTTATGGCATAAGATGCATTTTCTGCTCCAGTAAGTTTTGCATTAACAATTCCAACCACATTACCGTTACTGTCAAACAATGGACCTCCGCTATTTCCTGGTTGAATTGGTGCCGATATTTGATATGAAGTCACATCTCCTTGAAAGCCTGATTTAGAGCTTATAATGCCATTGGTGAGCTTTATTTCATCACCCATTGATGCTCTGAGTGGATATCCTAATACAAATACTGAGCTACCTACATCAGATGATCTATTTGCAATGACATATGGTATTATTCCCCCTGCTCAGCGTAGTGTATTGTACATCTACTAATATGCACTGGTCGTTCGGCGTAGGCTCCGCCTACGTCGTGCTAAAAGCAAGGCTTTGCCTTGCAAAATGAACTACCGAACCGTCCGCATTAACGGTATCTTTTCAATCGGTAGTATCGTGATTGGAATCTCTAGAGGACAAGACTTCCCAGCAAAAGCTCGTGCACTAGAATACAAATAATCCTCCGCATTTTCCACAATTCCAGCACGCACAGGATTTTCGTGAATGTAGTTTAGCTTCTGATCGAAAAATTTGTTGCTAAAGATAATTTCCGCATGATTTTCGTGTGTCCAAAATTGATGATGCTCATTTCGTTTGTTTTGTTTAGCCGAAAATTCAAACAAATTCAGCATCCATTCCCTGCGACTTTCTGGTTCGTCTTGTACAGCCTCCAGTATCTTTTTTGCAGTAAAACTCTTGCACTCCTTTACGGTATCACTTAACTTTCCAATGCTACTGCGCACCAGCAAATGAACGTGATTACTCATTACCACAAAGGCGAATATTTCCAAACCTTTATTGACTTGACAAAAACGCAAACTGTCTATCACTATATCCCGATAGATTTTACGCGTAAAAACATCCACCCATTTTACCACTTGAAAGGTAAGATAATGGATTTCGTCTTGTTCTATTATTTG
>CANFFA010000175.1 GCA_947445425.1 Paludibacteraceae bacterium | reverse complement strand
GTACCATTTATATTTGACTAATAAATTAATAAGACATTATTTATTTCCCACTACTTATGTGCTTTTTTAGAACGTAAAGTTGCGTTCTAATATCTGTCGACATTAAGATATTCTTGATTTATAATCCTCATAACCAAATTCACGAACCAGTTTAAATTCATTCTCCTTGGTCCAAATTCCAATGCTTGGATGCGAAACGCCATTGAACATGGTTGTTTTTACCATTGTATAATGAATCATGTCTTCGAATATAATTTGATCACCTATTTTAAGGGCTTCATCAAAAGACCAATCGCCATAAAAATCACCTGAAAGGCAGCTGTTTCCACCCATTCTGTAGGTCGGCTTACCAGCAATGGCGTCAGTAGCGCCAATAATTGCAGGCTTGTATGGCATTTCTATACAGTCGGGCATGTGGCAGGAAAATGATACGTCTAACATAGCCGTTTTTACGCCTTGATTCTCAACTAAATCGACAACACTCGATACTAAAACTCCAGTTCGCCATGCAAAAGCACTACCTGGTTCAAGTATCAATTGCAAATGGGGGTAATTTGACTTGAAGTTTTTTAATACGGTAATGAGATGTTCCACATCATAATCAGCTCGGGTCATCAAATGCCCACCGCCCATGTTGAGCCATTTAATTTGTGAAAAATACTTTCCAAATTTCGCCTCTACAACTTCCAAAGTTCTCTCAAGATCAAATGAACTTGATTCACAAAGTGTGTGGAAATGTAGCCCGTCAACGCCAATGGGTAGTCCTTCGCTGAGCAAATCTATTGAAACACCCAACCGTGATCCTGGCGCACAAGGATTGTACAGGTCAGTTTCTACATCTGAAAATTCGGGATTGATTCGCAAGCCGCAAGAAATATTCTTGCCCTCAGTTTGTGGGTAGAACCTGGAAAATTGGCTGAGAGAGTTGAAGGTAATGTGGCTGCTATTGGCCATGATGGCTGGGAATTCTTTCTCGGTATAGGCGGGGCCATAGGTGTGCGCCGGACTTCCCATTTCTTCAAATGCCAATCGGGCTTCGGCCAATGAGCTTGCCGTGGAGTAAGGAATGTATTCACGTACAATAGGAAAAACGCTCCACATAGCAAAAGCCTTAAAGGCCAATATAATTTCAACTCCTGCGCGATCCTTAACGGACTTGATCAGTGCCAGGTTTTTTCTAAAAGCTTGTTCATCGAGTACAAAGCAAGGGGAAGGTATTTTTGAGTAATCCATATTTTTATTCTATACCGAGTAACCTACCCGTTTGTTGATCGACTCTAATTTTCAGCTCTTTTTGTTCCAAAAACTCTAGGTCTAAAGGAACGGTTTTACCAAATTGAGGTATTTGAAATTGCTCAGAGAAATAAGTTGTATTGCCGTCGTTAATGGTAATTCTTGTAGGTGCTGGCAATATGGTATAAAGTCCCAATTCTTGTTTTTTTACCTTCGGGTCTGCACCAACAGAAGAAATACTTGTAGGCTTAACGCTAATATAGAAAGGTGTACCACTCAAATCATCTGCACCAACGACTCCTCTCTGTGCTGAAAGTCGAAATAGAACTTGGTTGTTCAGCGCTGTTTTTGGTGTTAAATAGAGAAATTGTTTTTGGGTGTCGGTTGTTGATTTGCCAATAAATAGTTCGGTAAGCTCACGTTCTTTGTTGTTCAGTCCTTCCAACATAGCGTTAAAAGAGCTGCCATCGCTGGGTAAATGTTCCAATTCGGCAGTAAGTAAATTGATACGACTTTCGCGCAAATGGTAAATTTGTTTTGCAGCCCCTTCCGCCAATTTAGCTTCAGAACCAGCCATCATAGACTCCTCACCCAAAGTAAGTAAGGTCGTTTTTTGTTTGCATTCTGTTTTTACACAGTTTGTATAGGATTCCTTTGTAATCTCAGCAATTGGAGCGATATTGACCCCACAAAGTATTCCTTGAGAATTTACAGAGATGTGAATGGGGTGTGATTTAGACAGTGGAAAATTATAGGTTCGGCTCGAATCGGGTAATGCACGCGTTTGTAAATGAATAGTTTTAATGCTAAAACTCGTTTTTTCTTCTGTGATAATTTTATTTGTAGCTAAATATCTTTCCGAATATTGATAAAACATACCCGGTTTTTGTGTAGTCCGTTCAGTTTCAATTTCGATACAGAGTTCAGTTTTAGGTAAAGCATATACCATAGCAGATTGCCCCTCTATCAATGCAAAGTTTTTCTGAGCATGCCCAGAGCCAATAACAATAAAGTAAGCCGAGAAAAGAATTAGCTTTTTCATAATTTGAATCAATGTCGTATAGTTAATTCAATGGTTTTTTAAAAGCCCAAAGGGCTTGAAGGTGAATAGCCGCGAGTAAAACTCGTGGTGGATAATCGAAAAATCCCACAACCCTGGAAGGTTTGAATGTCAATCATTTATTGCGTTCAACCCTTTCAGGGTTGGACATTTACTGCATGTGGATCCATAGGTTTTCAACCTATGGCTATTCACACCTTTAAGCCCTTCAGGCTTAACTAAACTACAAAAATAATCGTTTACTAATAAATAAGTAAACGATTACACTACAAGGTTTTATTTTTTTGTGGCTTTTGGCTTAGCTGCTGCTTTTGGTTTTGTAGTAGCTTTAGGCTTGGTTGCAGCTTTTGTTTCAGTTGCTTTAGACTTTGTTGTTTTTGCTGCTGCAGCTTTTGTTTTTGGTTCTTTTTCTGTTTTTGCTTTTGTAGCCTTAGCAGGAGCAGCTTTTTTGCCAAATTTCTTTTTGTTCGCAGCATCTGGTTGTGCAGCAATGAGTTCTAGGCAGTTTTCCAAGGTCAATGTTGCTGCATCTGTTCCTTTTGGAATTTTGTAATTGATTTTATCACGGGTAAAATAAGCTCCAAAGCGACCATTCAACACTTGAATTTCATTTTCTGCACCCAAAGATTGGATCAAGCGGTTGCGTTCCACTTCACGTTTTTCTTCTATAATCTCAATAGCACGTTCAGTTGAAACGTCCATTGGATCGTCCGTCTTAGGTAGTGAGTAGAAAGTGCTATCATGACGGATATAAGGTCCAAAACGACCTATGGCTACCGTCATCACTTTATCCTCATATATACCCGCTTCACGTGGTAACTTGAATAATTCTAAGGCCTGCTCGTAAGTAATACTTTCTATGGATTGATCTTTTCGTAAAGCGGCGAATGTTGGTTTTTCTTCCTCTTCAACAGTTCCAATCTGTGCCAATGGTCCGTATTTTCCAATTTTAACAGAAAGTTGTCTGCCACTTTTCGGATCAATTCCCAAGATACGTTCCCCTACTTTCCTTTCGGAATTAAGCATGGTGTCTTCGACAATTGGGTGGAATTTCTTGTAGAATTTGTCAATGGATTCGGTCCATTTTAGTCCACCATCGGCAATAATATCAAATTCTTTTTCTACATCTGCCGTGAAGTTATAACTCAATACATCAGGGAAGTATTCAGTTAAAAAGTCAGTAACAACGGTGCCAATATCAGTAGGAAAAAGTTTAGACTTCTCAGCTCCAGTATTTTCGGGCTTGATTTCATCCTTAATTTTACCCGCTTTTAATGTTAAGATATTATAGTTGCGAATTTGTGCTTCACGATCACCTTTTTCAACATACAAACGGTTTTGTATAGTAGAAATGGTTGGTGCATAAGTTGAAGGACGACCAATACCCAATTCCTCCAATTTGCGAACCAAGCTTGCTTCGGCATATCTTGGCGGTTTTTGAGAGAAACGTTCTTGGGCTATAATTTCAATGGAAGTCAATTTCTCACCATTTTTCAATGGAGGTAATAAGGAGTCATTTTCAGCATCTGTTTCATCATCAGTCGATTCCAAGTATACTTTTAAGAAACCATCAAAGATTATCACTTCTCCAGAGGCCACGAACTGATTTTTAACACCTGAAACTGAAATGTAAATGGAGGTTTTTTCCAATTGTGCGTCTGCCATTTGAGAGGCAATGGTACGCTTCCAAATTAATTCGTAGAGGCGTTTTTCTTGGGAGGTTCCATCTGTAGTATGGGCGTTCATATAGCTTGGGCGAATGGCCTCATGGGCTTCTTGTGCACCCTTGCTTTTGGTAGTGAATTTGCGGATTTGTACGTATTGTTCACCTGCCATACTGATGATTTCAGCTTTGGA
The DNA here is from genome assembly GCA_947445425.1 of Paludibacteraceae bacterium. Taxonomy (GTDB): domain Bacteria; phylum Bacteroidota; class Bacteroidia; order Bacteroidales; family Paludibacteraceae; genus Paludibacter. The sequence goes on along the minus strand of CANFFA010000175.1, from coordinate 1,619 downwards.
GGTTCCCAATGCCAAGTCCGAAAGGTTTACCGAGTCGGTACGCATATAGGTGATCTTACCGGCTTCATACAGTCTTTGCGCCACTTGCATGGTTTGTGAAACTGAGAAGCCTAGTTTGCGAGAGGCTTCTTGTTGTAAGGTTGAAGTGGTAAAAGGTGGTGCAGGCGATTTCTTACCTGGTTTTGTAACAATATTGTCAACCCTAAATTCAGCAGCTTTGCATTTTTCAAGAAAAGCTTGTGCCTCTTCTTTTGTATTGAAGCGTTGTTGTAGTTCAGCTTTTAACTCTACTGCTTTGCCATTTTTATCAATGGTATCAAAGAGTGCATTAACTCTATAGGTCGCTTCTGCGTTAAATTGGTTGATCTCACGTTCACGTTCTACTATTAGACGAACAGCAACGGATTGTACACGACCAGCAGAGAGGGAAGGTCGTATTTTTCGCCAAAGGATAGGAGAGAGTTCAAACCCAACGATACGGTCTAATACCCGACGGGCTTGTTGTGCGTCCACTAAATTAATATTAATGTTGCGCGGAGTTTCTATAGCATGTAGGATAGCATCCTTTGTAATTTCGTGGAAAACAATGCGATGGGTGTTTTTTTTGCTAAGTTCTAGCTCTTCATATAGATGCCAAGCGATTGCTTCTCCTTCGCGGTCCTCATCGGAAGCGAGCCATACGGTATCAGCGGCTTTGGTGGCTTTTTTGAGTTCAGCAACAATCTTCTTTTTATCGGTAGAAACGGCGTATTGTGGCTGGTAATTATTTTCAAAGTCTATGCCCAAACCTTTCTCAGCCAAATCACGAATATGCCCAAAACTTGACATGACTTGGTAGTCGGCTCCTAGAAATTTTTCTATAGTTTTGGCTTTGGCAGGGGACTCTACAATAACGAGATTCTTGGACATAAGGTCTATGAAATTAACAATTTAGAATTTGCAATACACAAATTGGGTGCAAAATAACAAAAACAAGTCGGTACTAGCCAAATTTTCAAAGGATTATTTTTGTTTTTTATTGAAATAGAGGATGAAATGGCTTAAATACAGTTGAGAACGTTTATTCAATGGTAATCACTTTTAAAGACTCCATCTCAGTTTTTCAACTTTTGCATTTTTACCTTTGAAGAATTTATTAAAATTAATACTGAGCGTAGTGGATAGATTTCCCTCCAAAAGTGAAAATTTTCGCTTATGACTTTTAAGGATTTGAAGGTATTGGAATTCTAATTTTATAAAATCAAAAGTATATCCTGTAGTTAACGCAGGCTCAAAAAGATAATGATCTTGACTAAGCAAGTCATTTACGTTAAAAAATAGTTTTGACATTGAAACATCATAAGCATTATTACTGTCAACGAAAGACTTAAAGTTATAACCCAATCTGGTTAAGCGACTTGATAAAGTAATATAAGTTTTATTGGAAAAATTGTAGCCAAGCGTTGGTTGTATAAATTGACGATTTAACCCCAATTTATAATATGAATTCCCAAGACCTAATTCACCTACTCCAAGCCCTAAATTTAGAGCGGTATAAATCCCTCCTTTTTGTTTTCTATACAGAATCAATTCATTGTCCCAAATATAATCCTTTATAAATCTATCAGACTCACCAAATT